>JALYZW010000258.1 GCA_030945725.1 Verrucomicrobiota bacterium
AAGCGGAGGGACCCCGCGGCCTCACCGACGGTACTGCCACGGGTTCCCTCGGCTGCGCGGCGCTTCGCTCGGGATGACGGCATTGCGGTATGCGGGACAGCGCAACGTCGAACAGCCTGCCCTGAGCGCAACCCGAATAGGTCCAACATCAACGTCGAATGTTTCGCGAGCGAGCGCCAAATCCAGCGGTCTGCCATTAAGCGTTCGACGTCCGGCGTTCGGCGTTCGACCTTTGCTGCGGTTGAATTCCTATACCCATCCGCTCACGCCGGAACAGGCCGCGAAGCTCCGTACAGTGCTGGCGGAGACCGGCTTCACATTTTCGCCGAAGCCTTACACCCTCTTCTTCGGCCAGAAGGATAAGCTGAGCGTCGCGGTCTACGAAAAAGGTCCCAAGATTTTACTGCAAGGAAAAGGAATCGAGGAGTTCGTGCAGTTCGAGTTGGAGCCGAAGATTCTCGGCGAAGCGAAACTCGGATACGAGGAGGTGCATTTGCCCGAAATGTTCGAACCACACTTCGGCGTCGACGAGAGCGGCAAAGGCGACTTTTTCGGGCCGCTCGTCATCGCCGGCGTCTATGTCGACCGCGGCATCGCGCGCAAGTTCATGGAAGCGGGCGTGCAGGACAGTAAGCGCATCGGCTCCGACGCGCGCATTCACCAACTGGCCGACGCCATTCGCAAGACGCAGGGCGCGATCAGCGAAGTCATCACCATCGGCCCGGCTAAGTACAACGAGCTCTACGCGAAGTTTGGCAATCTCAACAGCCTCCTCGGCTGGGGACACGCGCGCGTGATCGAGAACTTGTTAGGCCAGCGGCCCGATTGTCCCCGCGCCTTGTCCGATAAATTTGCTGACGCGCGCGTGATTGAGCGCTCGCTCATGCAGCACGGACAAATGATCCAAATGGAGCAGCGAACAAAGGCCGAATCCGATCCCGCGGTCGCAGCCGCCTCCATTCTCGCGCGCGAAGCGTTCATCGACTGGCTGGAGGCGCGCGGAAAAACTCTCGGCGTAAAACTAAGCCGCGGTGTGTCGGCTGACGTGAAGAAAGCGGCGCGTGAGATTGTCGCGAAGAGCGGCGGGGATGCGCTGCGGGAGTTTGCGAAGGTCCATTTCCGGACGGCCCACGAAATCGCGCCCGATGCGTTTGCGGCCCCGGTGCCGCGGACGCCTTGGCGAAAGTAGCTCTCGGGCATGCCTAATTGGAGGGCAACGACTCCTCGTTGCCGTGGCAAGGTCTGAGGTATGAAATCAGAAAAGCCCGCCGCAGGACGCGCTCCGCCCTGGCACCAAACTCTTGGGCGGTCATCACGTCCTCGTGCCTGGCTATACCGAGCTCGGACCGGTCTGCGTCACTTGGGCGCGCAAGCAATAGATGACGTGGGCGCTCTTCGATAAGTCATCGGCCCGTCGATCAACGCCAATCGACAGCGCCGGAGCACGGCTGCAGCGACGGTCTCGGGGGCCCGCGCATCCGCAGACTGGCAGACTTAGGCCTCCCGGATTCGGAGCCAGAAGAAATTAGATCGCGGATTACGCGAATAGCGCGGATTGGGCGGCGAAGATCGGATTAACATGGTGGTGATTCGGTATCCGCGTCCTCGGCGGTTATCTGATCGGTAGGTTGATTCTTTCTACTTGGCGATCGCCGAAGCGGCGATTCTGTGGACTGGCGGCTGCCGGGATGGAGCGTCAATCGCGGATGCGCGGACGACCGGATTTAAAGGAGGGCGATTTTCTTCGCTTCGAGATTAGCGTCATCACGAATCCGCGGTTAAGCGGCTCGGTGGTTAGCGGTTCGCGGCTGTGGATTGATCCGTAGCCGCGGCAAGTGAGAAGGCTTGCCGAACGCCGCCGGGTGATGAATTCGACCGCGAATCCAGCGCGCGTTTTCGGTCCCGCCATCGCCGCCGGGTTTTGAAAAGCGCATTACGTTTACTGGATCGGGCCGTTGCTCGGCGGAGCGCTCGCCGGTTTTGTTTATCGCATTTTTATCGAACGCCCGGAGGTCGCGGGCGTGCCGGAGCCGGTCACGGCGAGATCACGTTAAGCAACGGTCAGCGTCTCGATCGGCAACGAAGCGAGAAATGTCCGGACATCGCCGACCTGCAAGACGGGGCGTGCCAGATGCGCTGCAAGCAGGCTGGTGTCGGGCGTCTGCGCGATCCCCGCGCGCGCCCTGATTTCGCTCTCCGCGAGTTGCTCGATCACGCGCCGGACTTTGCGCTCCAGGTCGCGATCATCGGTGAACTCAACCGTGCACACACCGGGTGCGGTCGCTTCGACATACGGCGCGAGGGTGAACGCAAACTGGAGCACAATCTCGCTCAGTAATTTTTCCTGCACCCGATCGCGCATTTTCACGATCAACTGCAAACAACGCGCGAGGCCCTGGCTCGGCGCCATTCCGCAGCGCACGCCAAACCCTTCCGCGACGCTGTTGAGTTGCAGGAGCGTGGCTTTTGCCACTTGATCGTCGATCAATCCCACCGGTTGCGCATGCAGTTCAGGTTGGTGCCGCATCGCCGCCTGCAGATAAAAATTCGGCAAGTAAATCGTGGCGAACATCAGCCGACCTCCGCCATCTGCTGCCGGCCGCTATGCATGCGTTGCACGCGCATGCTCCAGCGTGCGGCCGAATAATCACGCGCCAGATCGCCGAGCGTCCAACGGTTCTCCAGCACCAGTTTCACCTGCGCGCTGGCGATCATGCCGCGGTGGGTGAGGACAAGAAAGGCGGCTGGCACTGGTTCGACCAGCCGCTGCAAACGATACCAACTGCTCTGCGGAATTTTCTGCAGCTCCTCTGCGCGATTGAGCACCAGATCGAGAATGATCAATTGAAAATTCCCGTCGCGCAGAAGCAGATCCGCGGATTTCACCGCGTCCATCGCGGTCCGGCAACGAACCCAGAGAAGATGCCGCAATCGCTCATCGCCCAGCGGCTGCGGATCGAACGAATCGCGGCCATCGATCAAAGCCAGAAACGAGCGATCCTCGCAGGCTGCCTGGAGCAAGGCGCATATGAGCAGCGCGCTGCCGGCGCTCCGTTGCGACGCTGTGATTTCGGTGATCGCTCCGCGGGGCAATCCACCGCCGGTCAATTCATCCAATGGAGGAATGCCGGTCGCGAGTCGTGCATTCGGTGGGCAAGAAGCTTGCGGAAAACGCTCCGCCAGAAGCTTCCGCAGATCGAGAATGGAACGGCCGCGCGCGGGCGGAAATTGATGGGTCGCAGGAGAAGATAAAGCGCAGGACTGGTCAACAATCTGGCAACTCGTGCGCATGCCTGATCATGGCATTTCCGCTTAATATGTTCAAATGAACATTAAACTCGTTTCCGCCGCGCGATCGTATTTTGCTTCCGCACCAGGGAAACCATGACCCCTTGCACTCGCAATTCGCGCGCCGGCACGAGATCGGGATACATCGGATTTTCCGCTTTTAAAAACGGCCGGCCATGGTTCGTCACGTATCGTTTCAGCGTTGTTTCGCCATCAATTAGCGCCGCCACGATATCGCCATTCTGCACTTCTTTTCGATCTTCCAGGATGACGATATCGCCATCGAGAATGTGGGCGTCGATCATCGAATCGCCGCGCACGCGGAGCGCAAAAGTGCGCGCGTTTTTCGACGCATTAACCGACCGCGTGTCGAGGGAAATATGCCCCTCGATCGTCTGCTCGGTCAGCGCCGCCATGCCGGCCGGGATCTGACCGTAGATCGGGATGTCGGTGATGCGCACTTTCTGGACGGGCGTGATCAAAGCGCGCGCCTTGCGGGCATGGCGATCGAGAAAACCTTTTCGCGCGAGCGCATCGATGTATTGCATCACCGATGTCTGGCTCGCGAAGCCGAAGTGCTGCTGGATCTCACGCGTGCTGGGCGTCATCCCTTTGTCGCGTTGCTCGGATTGGATGAACTCGAGCACGCCTCGCTGCCGGTCAGTGAGCACGATTTATTCTGTCTCAAGTAACGTCGAGCGCAAGTTCAATTGAACATGCAAGCCCGGCCGTCATCCCGAGCGACGCGAAGCGCAGTCGAGGGATCCCGTGAGAGGGTCGAATGCTTTGGCTGGTGAGGCGGATGAAGCGGCCGACACGCGTTCGGTCTTGCCACGGATCGTCGACTGCGCTTCGCTCCGCTCGGGATGGCAAATTAGGAAGTCTCGCGCTCGCGAGGTCGCCCTAGCTTTGGGAAAGCTGAAACTGCGTTTCCTCCAATTGAGCGATCCAACGGCCGAGATACGTGAAGATCAATTGAAGGCGCGTAGTTTCCGCAACTTCGTTGTTCGTCCTGCGGTCCCACTTCAAGTCGAGCGCCCGCACTTCAACGTCCGCTTCGTCGTGCAGCTGGCGTAATTCCTCGAGCAGCTGCGAGACCTCCGATCGCGCGCGAAGGATCTCAGCTTCGACCAGGCCGCGCGTCAGGGCGTTGCGGGTGGCGCGCGCTTTCTCGATCGCGGTTCCAGCGAGATGCGTGGTTTCGGAGACGCGCTGAAACCGCTGCTGGATCTGTGAGGGGATCGACTCCGTCGCGACGGGGCGCGCAGCCGGTCGTTCCAAGGCAAGCAAATGCTGCAGTCGTCGTTTTGGTTCGCGGAGGGTTTGGTGCGCTTCGTTTAACTCCGCGAACGCGTCGCCGTTGTCCATGTCGAGCGAAGTATCGGGATGAAACTGCAGCGCCTTCGCGTGGTATTTCGCCTTCAGCTCTTCGTCGTCTATCCACGGCCGACGCGGCAAATCGAGCAACGCGAAAAAATCCGTCATGCAGCGAAGCTTTCGCCGCAGGAACAGTGCGCGACCGCGTTCGGGTTCGTGACCTTGAACCCGCCTTTCTGCAGATCGTCGCTGTAATCGAGCAGGGAGCCGCTGACGAACAAAGCGCTTTTCGGATCCACCACCACGCGCACGTCGGACGATTGCACCATGATGTCGCGATTCGCCGGGCCATCGACCAGATCCATCTTGTATTGCAAACCGGAGCAACCGCCGCCGATCACTGCGACGCGCAAGGCCCCATGCCCACGGCCTTGTTTTTCCAGCAGCGAAACCAATTTTCGCGATGCGTTTTCCGTCACCTTGATCAGCCGTTCATTGCCGATCTTGTAATTGATTCCCGCGGACGGGACGGTCGTGTCAGGCACAGGCGAAGGTTAGTTCCGAAGCGGCGCGCCGCAAGGTGGGCGGGCACCGTCACGCGAGCTCCGCGCAGCCCTCGACGTGATTCGCGGCAATCTCGTCCATCTCGGCGAGGGTTGAGACGTGCTGGAATTTTGCGCGCAATTGTTTGCTCGCAGGAAAGCCTTTTGAGTAAGCCATCAACCGCGAGCGCAAGGAACGCATAGCCTGTCCTTCATTTCCCCACGCCTCCACCGCGAGCGCGCAATGGCGGCGGATCAGGGCCCATTTCGCATCGAGCTCCGGCGCCGGAGGTTCGGTGCCGTCGGTAAGATACTGTTTGATCTGCTCGAAAATCCAGGGCGCGCTCATGGCGGCCCGGCCGATCATCGCGCCTGCGATTCCAGTCTCCGCCCGGCGGCGCTCGACGTCCGCGGCGGTGGCGAGATCGCCGTTCCCGATAACCGGAATGTCGACTGCGTGCACAACTTCTCCGATCACATCCCAATCCGCCGCGCCGGAATAACCTTGCGCTCGGGTGCGTCCGTGAACGGCGATGGCACTGATCCCGACGTCCTCCAAAATTCGCGCCACGCGCGGCGCATTGACCGAATCCGCATCCCAGCCAATTCGAATTTTCGCGGTCACCGGAACCGGCGCGACCGCGCGCACGACGGCTTTCGCGACGGCCGCCAGTGTAGGGCAATCCTTGAGCAACGCTGAGCCGCCGTTCTTCGCGACAACCTTGTTGACCGGGCACCCAAAATTCAGGTCGATGAAATCAGGCTGCACCCAATCACAGACATGTTTTGCCGCTTCCGCCATGTGGTCCGCATTCCCGCCGAACAACTGCACCCCAAGCGGCCGCTCGCACTCGTCGAAATCGAGATACTCGCAGGTCCGCGCATTCCGGCGAAAGACTCCCTCCGCGGAGACAAATTCGGTCACCAGAACATCTGCGCCGCGCTCCTTGCAGAGCTGACGGAAAATCTTGTCGGAGACACCTGCCATGGGCGCGAGGTAAAGCGGAAATTGGCCATGCGAAAACCACGGCAGGGTTGTCTTCATGGTGCGGCCGCGGTTGCCGGCACGATGTTTTTCAGAAGCTCCGCGACTTCGTGTTGCACGGCGTCGAGTTCATCGAGACGCAGAGTCACATCGGGGACAATAAAGACGTCGCCGTTTTTCGTGTGCTCGTAAACCAGGACGGCCCGATCGTCCGGCGCGTCGGACTTGATCTGCTTCAGGACACGTTTGCGTTCGAGCATGGCCGCGAGCACATAGCATGCGTTCGCATGGGCAGGATTCTTTTCTGCGAGCAGACGTCGCAGCAGCTCCTCGGCGCTTTCCTTGCCGAGCGGCTCGGGTGTGGTCGGCGGCGGCGGTTCGTAACGCGTTTTCCAGAATGAAAATGGCAGGATGTTTTCGTTCCGCAGCGCCCAGGCCTCCTCGCTCACGTCCTCGCGCCGGTAGCCTTCGCCGTCGCGAAAAAGCAGGGTGTAAAACTGCTCGCCCGGTGCGAATGGCCGCTGCGTGCGCGCGCAGCTGTCGGCGCGGTGCTTGATCGGCCAATCATTGGCGAGCGGGTTCATCGCGCCACGATACGACGGGCGGCGAGCAGGTTAAAGCTGGGCGGCTCGCGATTTGTGGCGCGGAAATAAAGAAGGCCGGCACCGATCGTGGCGAAGAGAAGATCGGGAGTCCAAGCCGCCACGAGCGCAGGCACGCGGGACCCTTCCCCGAGCGCGAGAAACAAATGTGTCAGAAAATTCATCGCGAAGACGAGCAGGATCGCCGACGCCACGCTGGTCAGAATGCCGCGCCGGGAGTATCCGATTCCGAGGGGCGCGGCGATCAGCACGACGATAAAACAGCCCCACGGCAAGGCGAGCCGATATTGTAAGTGAGTGCGAAACGGGGCGAGCAGGATCGGCGGAAAATCCGAATTAAAGAAGAGATAATCCCGCAGCTCGGGCACGCTCAGAAACTCGGCTCGAAAGTTTGCGCTGCTGAGGCGAAACGGCGTTTCGCTCCAGTCTGTGATCGTCAACGACGGCAGGTCTTCGTTCTTCGTAATATTTCCAGCGGCATCGTAGTTCACGCGTTTTAGCATCTTCAGTTCCCACGCTTTCGTCTCCGGATGGTAGGTCGCGCGGGTCGCGAAATAATTGGTCACGATGTTGTCGTTCGCGTCCTGTTGCAGCACCTGCACCGTCGTGAAGTCATTCGCGCCCGGGAAAAATTGCTGGATAAACCAGGTGCGATTGTCGGTCCGGTTGCGAAAAATCTGGCCGGTGATTCCCATCTGTTTTCGGCGCGAGTTCGCTTCCAGGACGGTTTTGCGCGCGTAATCGGCGTGGGGCGAGAGGGACCAATTCAAAGCGGTGCTCGCCGCCGTGGTGAGCAGACCGATGAGGACGAGCGGCGCGATCACCCGGGGCACGCTGACTCCGGCGGTCAGCATCGAGACGATCTCATTCGTGCGCGACATCCGGCCGAGGCAAAACAGAAGCGCGAGCAGGAGTGAGACTGGCAGCAGGATGACGAGAATTTGCGGCACCTGGGTCAGATAATATTGGCCCACCATCCGCAACGAAACGCGGTCCTCGAGGAAGGTCGAGATGTTGTCGCTCACGTCGAAGATGAGCCAGATCGAGATGAAGCCGATGATGCAGTAGATATACGCCTGCAGAAAATTTCGGATGACGTAGCGATCGAGTAGTCTCACGGCGAAAATATTAGCGGCGATTCGAGAGGCAGCACGCGGCCGGTGGCGTTACGCTGCGTGAACCGCCAACCGAAATCGTGAACTGCAAATTCCAGATTTGATGATTGCACTGAAGGAGTCTCTCGGCAGCGACTTTGTCGAGCAGGTGCGCGCAATTTTTTCCGACTCGGGCCTCCTCGCGAAGGCGAAAAACTTCGAGTTCCGCGCCGAGCAGCAACAGATGGCGGTCGCGATCGCGCGTGCGCTCGAAGAGGAGAGCCACCTCGTGCTGGAGGCGGGGACTGGAGTGGGCAAGTCGATCGCGTATCTCGCGCCGTCGATCCTGTTCGCGATCGGGCAAAAACGGAAAGCGATCATCTCGACGCACACGATCAACCTGCAGGAGCAACTTCTCTACAAAGACATTCCAATCCTGAAAAAAGTGCTGCCGGTCGAGTTCGACGCGGCGTTGATGAAAGGCCGGCAAAATTACCTTTGCCCGCGTCGTCTCGAGCGCGCGATGCAGCAGGCCGGTGAACTCTTCACCACCTCCGAGCAGGCGGAACTGGTACGAATTTCCGATTGGGCGCGGACGACGACGGACGGTTCGTTAAGCGATCTGCCGATCGAGCCCGACCCAAAAGTCTGGTCGCAAGTTTGCAGCGAGGCGCACATCTGCACCGGCAAGACATGCGGGCAGCATTCACTCTGTTTCTTTCAGCAAACGCGCAAACGACTCGCCGCCGCGGACGTGGTCGTGATCAATCACACGTTGTTCTTCATGCTGCTCGGATCGCCGGAAGAACAGGAGGAGCGCGAGAGCGGCTACCTTTTCCCGAACGATTTCGTGATCTTCGACGAAGCACACATGATCGAGCAGACGGCGTCGCGCCAGATCGGCATCGGCATTTCGCAATATGGACTGCGCGCGACCGTGCAGCGGCTCTACAATGCGCGGACGCGGAAAGGTCTGTTCACCGTCACGCGCGACGCGGCGGGCGTGACGCTGGCGGCCGATATCGTCGACGAGCTGGATCGTTTTTTTCACGCGATCGAAGACCGCTGCGATTTCCGGAAAGGCCGCGAGATGCGGGTGCGTCAGGCGGACTTCGCGCCGGACACGATTTCAGCGCGCTTGATCGCGCTGCAATCGCGGATCGCCGATGTGGTGAAACGGACCGACGACGAGTTCCTGAAAGCGGAACTGGCGGAGCTGGCGCGCCGCATTCGTGATGCCCGGGAAGGGATCGTCACTTTCCTGGAACAAAGCGCCGAGGGTTACGTTTACTGGATCGAGCGGACGGGGAAGACGGCGCAGTTCCTGACCTTGAACGCCGCGCCGATCGACGTGGCGCCGGTCCTGCGCCGAATGATTTTTCGCTACGACTGCACCTGCGTGATGACGAGCGCGACGCTCGCGGTCGGCCGGCCCGATCTCGCCTATTTCCGCGATCGGATCGGCGCCAGCGAAGTGCAGGCGTTGCAGCTCGGCAGCCCGTTCGATTTCCGGAAGCAGATGCAGCTCTTCGTCGTAAAAAAAATGCCCGATCCACGGAATGCGGACTACACGGCGGCGCTCGCGCACTGGGTCGCCCATTTCCTGGAGGAGACGGATGGCCGCGCGTTTGTCTTGTTCACGAGCTATCGCGGGATGCAACAGCTGGCGGAAACGATGGCGCCATTTTTTTCCTCGACTGGTTTGAACCTGCTTGTGCAAGGGCAGGGGGCGCCGCGGAGCCGTTTGCTCGAGCAGTTCAAGACGACACCGCGGAGCGTGCTTTTCGGCACGGATAGTTTTTGGATGGGAGTGGATGTGCCGGGCGATGCGCTCTCGAATGTGATCATCACGCGGCTGCCCTTCGCGGTGCCGGATCATCCGCTCGTGGAGGCGAAGCTCGAATTGGTGGAGGCGCGCGGCGGCGACGCGTTCACGGAGTATTCGTTGCCGGAAGCGATCCTGAAGTTTCGGCAAGGGGTGGGGCGATTGATCCGGACCAAGAGCGACAAAGGAATCGTGGTGGTGCTCGATAACCGGATCGTGACGAAGCCATATGGCCGCGCGTTTCTGAAGGCGTTACCGGATTGCCCGGTGAAGATTGTGTGAAGGTCCCGGAACTGCTCCGTCGTCATCCCGAGCGAAGTCGAGGGACCCCGTGGCATGATCCATCGCGCCGTCTCTATGCTGAGTAAGAACAGTAGTCGGTCTGGCCACGGGGTGTCTCGGCTTCGCTCGACATGACGGAAAAATGTTCATTTGAACATATCAACATTCTGTCTCTATTAATCGCGTGAAACCGGCCCTCGTCTCGATCTCCAGCGCGATCGCGGCGTTGCTGATCGGGATCGCGATCGGACATTACGCGACTCGCGGTTCGCAGAAGATCGCGCACCAAACATCTGTCGCTGAAAGCACGCAGGACGAGCTCTCCGCCGCTCTGCGTGCCCCGGTAAAATCTCAGACCTCATCGAGCGCGAAAGCGGAGCGGAACAGCGACGATCCGCAGGCCTCGTCGAGCGCGGACATTATCGCCGGAATGAAATCGGCGCTCGCGCACCCCGGCAGCCGCCACACTTATGCGACGTTCAGCAAACTGGCCGAATCGGTGAACGAAAAAAACGCGCGAGACGTGCTCGCTTTCGTGCAAACGCTGCCGAAGCCGCAGGAGAAAAGCATGCTGCTCTCGCTCGTGGTCGGACGTTGGGCCGAACTGGATCCGCAGGCGGCGATGGCCTACGCGCAAAGTGTTCCGGCGGGGACAGCGCGGACCTGGGCGATCACCAGCGCGGTCAGTGGCTGGGCGGAGCGTGACGTCACTGCCGCGACTACTTGGGCGCAACAACTTCCCGCTGGGCCGGCACGCGATCAGGCCATGCAGACCATTGTCTCGGCGATGGCGGACAAGGATCCGGTCGCAGCGCTGACCTTTCTGCAGGGCCTGCCGCCGGGTCGCAATCGGCAGAATCTTTACTGGCCGATTTTTAATCGCTGGACGATGACCGATCCGACCGCGGCCGCGGATCGCGCCTTGCAGCTTCCGCCGGGCGCGAACCGCGATACCGCGCTGCAAGTGGTCGGCTCAAATTGGGCGAACCAGGATCCGGAAGCGGCTTTTGCGTGGGCCAATACATTGCCGGCCGGTCAGGGGAAAACGAACGCACTGCAAAATATTCTCGCGAGCTGGTCGAACAAAGATCCGGAACGGGTCGCGACCGTGATCGGCTCGTTGCCGCCGACCGCCGCGCGCGACCAGGCGATCGGAAACGTGGCGCGGCAATGGGCGCTTTCCGATGCGCGGGCGGCGGTCGCGTGGGTCGAACAATTACCTGCGGGTGATGCGCAACGAGGGGCGTTGCGCTATGCGCTGGCGAGTTGGGCTCAATCGGAACCGGCCGCGGCGGCCGAGTACGTCGCGAGTTTACCGGCCGGGAAAACACAGGAAGAAGCGACCAGCGCGATCGCGCTGCAATTAGCGAACAGCGATGTGCAAACTGCCGTGACCTGGGCGCAAAAACTTCCGCCGGGCACGACGCGACAGAACGCGCTCGCGAACATTGTTTCGCAATGGAGCGAAGCCGATCCGCAAGCGGCGGCGGATTTCGCCACGCGTGCCACCGACGCGGAGGGGCGAACGAGTTTACTCGAGAACGTCTC
>JALYZW010000328.1 GCA_030945725.1 Verrucomicrobiota bacterium
AATCTGCTCAAGCCGCAACTTGCGCGCGGCGAACTCCGCACGATTGGAGCGACGACGCTCGATGAGTACCGCAAATACATCGAGAAAGATGCCGCGCTGGAGCGGCGCTTCCAGCCGGTGATGGTGAACGAGCCGAGCGTGGAAGATACGATCGCGATCTTGCGTGGATTAAAGGAACGCTACGAAGTGCACCACGGCGTGCGCATTCAGGACGCCGCGCTGGTGGCAGCGGCGGTTCTTTCTAATCGATACATCAGCGACCGTTTCCTGCCGGATAAAGCGGTGGATCTGGTCGATGAGGCCGGCTCGCGTTTGAAGATCGAGCTCGATTCGATGCCGACCGAAGTGGACGTGATCGAGCGCCAGATCATGCAACACGAAATGGAGCGGCAGGCGTTGAAGAAGGAGAAAGATCCGGCGAGCAAAGAGCGCCTGGCAAAGTTGGAGAGGGAACTGGCAGATCTAAATGAGCAGAGCTCGAAGCTGAAAGCGCAGTGGCAGAACGAGAAGGGCGAGATCGATAAATCGAGAAAGTTGCAGGAGGCGCTCGAGGCGTCGCGGACGCAGCTCGAGCAAGCGCAGCGCCGCGGAGAACTGGCGCGCGCAAGTGAGATTCAGTACGGACGCATCCCCGAAATCACGCGGGAGCTGGAGGCGCATAACCAAAAGCTCGCTACGCTGCAGCAGGCGGGCCAGATGTTGAAGGAAGAGGTGACCGAGGAAGACATCGCCGAAGTCGTCTCCAGCTGGACGCACATCCCGGTTTCGCGCCTGCAGGAAGGCGAACGGCAGAAATTGGTGAAGCTTGAGGACCATTTGCACGAGCGCGTCGTCGGCCAGAATCAGGCGGTGAAATCGGTCGCAAACGCTGTCCGCCGCGCGCGCGCCGGATTGCAGGACGAGAACAAGCCGATTGGTTCGTTTATTTTCCTCGGACCGACCGGCGTCGGCAAAACTGAGCTGTCCCGTGCTCTCGCGGAATTCTTGTTCGACGACGAGAATGCGATGATCCGGATCGACATGAGCGAATACATGGAGAAGCACACCGTGGCGCGATTGATCGGCGCGCCGCCCGGCTACGTCGGCTACGAAGAGGGCGGGCAGCTGAGCGAATCAGTGCGCCGGAAGCCGTACTCGGTCGTGCTTTTCGATGAAATCGAAAAGGCGCATCCCGATGTGTTCAACGTCCTGCTCCAGGTGCTCGACGATGGCCGGATCACGGACGGGCAGGGGAGGACGGTCGACTTCAAGAACACCGTCCTGATCATGACGTCGAACATTGGCTCGCAGTACATCACGGACGACTCAAACGCGGAGCAACGCGAAGCGCGTGTGACGGAGGCGCTGCGGCAACATTTCCGGCCCGAGTTTTTGAATCGCGTCGACGAGATCATTATCTTCGACCGCTTGAACGAAGAAGAGTTAAAGCAAATCGTAGAGATCCAATTGCGACGACTCGTTAGGCGCCTCGAGAAGCAGAAGATCACCCTCGAGCTGAGCGACGCCGCGAAGGCGCGAATCGCTCAGGAAGGATACGATCCGGCCTACGGAGCGCGGCCACTTAAACGCACGATCCAAAAAGAGATTCTCGACCCGCTCAGCCTCGACTTGCTGGAGGGAAAATTTCGCGAGGGCGATACGATCGCGGTCGATGTGCTCAACGGCTCGCTCGTGTTCGAGGCACGAGCGTCCTAAAGCCGCAGGAATTCGCGCGCGGTCCCGGCGAGAAGTTGGTCGCGATCGGCGGGCGAGAGGGTCTGCATCGCTTCGATTAACGCGCCCGGATGCGCTTCGCCGAGTGGGAAGGGATAGTCGGAGCCGAGCGCGATCCGTTGCGGTCCGAATATTTTCAGGAGCAGATCGAGTGCGCTCGCGTCGTGCACGAGCGAGTCGACGTAGAAGCGCGCCGCCGTGTCGCCATCGACGAGATAGCGACGCGGATTGATTGGGTTATCAACGGCGCACAAATCCGGCCGCGCGCGAAAGCCGTGCTCAATCCGGCCGATCGTGAACGGAAAGGAGCCGCCGCCGTGGGCGAACGCGACGCGCAATCGGGGGAAGCGCTCGAAGACTCCGCTGAAGATCATCGAGCAAATCGCGAGCGACGTTTCGGCCGGCATACCGACGAGCCACGGCAGCCAATATTTTGGCATGCGCGTTTTCCCCATCATGTCCCACGGATGAACGAAGATGCCGGCGTCCAGTTGCTCGGCGGCGCGCCAGACGGAATCGAGCGTCGCGTGGTCGAGATTGCGAACATCGTGATGCTGGCAATGTTCGTTCGCGTCGACGTGCGTCCCGATTTGCGCACCGCGCAGGCCGAGGTCGCGCATACACCGTTCGAGTTCGCCCGCGGCGAGCTCCGGGTCCTGCATAGGAATGGTCGCGAGACCCGCGAACCGTCCTGAGTGAGCCCGCACAACTTCGGCGATGTGATCGTTCAAGCGCCGTGAAAGATCGAGCGCGTCCGCGGGTTTCGCCCAGTAGCTGAACATCACCGGCACGGTCGAGAGCACCTGCATCTGCACGCCAGCGCGATCCATCTCTTCGATCCGGCGAGTTGGTTCCCAGGCGTTATCGGCGATCTCGCGAAAGACGCGATCGCCCTTCCACATGCGCGCACAACATGGCTGGTGGTGCTCAAGTCGGATAAAGCCGCGATAGCCGTACTTCGCGTCGAGGTCCGGCCACTCACGCGGAAGGATGTGGGTGTGCAGGTCGATCTTCACGGCGAGCAACCGCTCCTGCGGCCTAACGAGTCAGCAGCTTGAAAAGCTGCAACATTAGAACGGCTTGACCGGTTCGGGCTTGGGGACTTTGTGGCCGCAGCGTTTGCAGGTGCGGCGCGCGTCATCGTTCCAGAAATCCAGCATCGCCTGGCTGAAATGCTGCACGATATCCGCGCAATCGAAATGGATGTCTTCCACCAGCGCCTGGCACTGATCGCAATAGAAGATGACGTGCTCCGTCTCTTCCGGCGGGCGGCGGCGCTCCACCACCACGCCGATTGTGTCCGGCGGGCGAACGGGCGCGTGGGGCACATTCGGCGGAATGAAGAACGTGTCGCCCTCTCGGACGAGGTGATCGACGATGTGATCGCCTTCGCGGATCCGCACTTTGATGTCGCCCTTCAGCTGGTAAAAATACTCTTCGGAATCGACGAGGTGAAAATCGTTCCGTGCATTCGGGCCGACGATGACCATCACGAAAAAATCGCGGCCGTCATAGAGGTAACGATTACTGACCGGTGGCTGAAATAGCTCGCGGTTATCCTCGATCCACTTCCGCAGATTGATCGGCGGCAGCACTCCCGGTGGCGCGTCGGCTCGCGGCGCAGCGGGTGGTGACTCAGCGAGGTTCGCCATCTCACGAGGTTATTTCCCGCTGACCGAAGCGTCAAACCATCCGTGCGCGTCTCCCGCGTTGACGCTCGGCTCCCTTGCGTGAGTGTGAACGGATGCCGCCGCTGACTTACGCGAACTATCTCGACCTCGAGAAGCTTCTCACGCTCCAGATCCCGCGATCCAGTCCGGCGGAACACGATGAAATGTTATTCATCATCATCCACCAAACCTACGAGCTCTGGTTCAAGCAGTTGTTGCATGAGTTCGAGAAGGTGAAGCGCGATTTTTCCGCCGGCCTTTTGTTCGATGCGATCCATTCTTTCAAGCGCGCCCGCACGATCATGAAGACGCTCGTCGGACAGATCGACATCCTCGAGACGATGACGCCGACGTCATTCTCCAGCTTTCGCGATCGGCTCGACACTGCGTCCGGTTTTCAATCGATCCAGTTTCGCGAACTCGAATTCCTTCTCGGCTACAAACGCGCTTCCACCTTCACGCATGTCCCGCCGGATATGCCCGGTTTCGAGAAACTGAAGGCACGCGTCGGCGAGCGAACGGTGGTCGATCATTTCTATGATTTTCTCGCGGCGCGCGGAGCCCAAATTCCCGCCGACCTAACGAATCGCGATGTCTCGCAACCGAACGTCGCCGACGAGCGAATCCAGGCGGAAATTCTAAAACTCTATCGCAGCTCGCCGGAAGTTTCGATCCTGCTCGAGCTGATGACCGATTTCGACGAAGGCTTGCAGGAATGGCGCTACCGCCACATCAAGCTCGTGGAGCGAACGATCGGCGCGAAGAAAGGGACGGGCGGATCGCCGGGGGTGCCATTTCTAAAAGAGTCGTTGTTCAATCCAATCTTTCCGGATCTGTGGGCGATTCGGTTGGAAATGTAATGAGCGCAAGGTCATTGAGAGAACGCGCCGCCCAGCTGGATGAGGCGGATCC
>JALYZW010000332.1 GCA_030945725.1 Verrucomicrobiota bacterium
CCTCGGCAGCGGGAGTCGGCGCCTGCGGCTTCGAACGCGGCCCGGGTGGCCGGTGGCGCGATGGTGTCCGGACACGGAGCGCCGATTCCGTCGGACGTAACGCACGGGGATGTCGGCCGCGGTACTCCTGCGCCAGCGAGCCGAGCACGAGCGCGGCGCAGAGAAAGCAGAGCGCCTTCTTTTCCTCCGGAGTGGACACGAGCGCTCGCGTCGAACATGCGCGCCCGCGTGCTTCATTCACTCATTCGCTCGTACGTGGAGCGATTGATATTTGCCGCGAATATTTTCGTCGTAGAAACGCGCTTTCGACTGAGCTGCGAGCAGGTCGCGGTACACTTCGTTCGGGACATCGAGGTAACGGTAGATCGCTCCATTCACGAACTCGATTTCCAGCGCGTGAAGATGCTTGCTGTACCCGACAGCGGTAACCGCCGTCGATGCGACTGCGTGCCGCGGGATATGTGATACGATTCCTTCGCCCGACTGGTCTGCCGGTCGTCCGATCGCCGAGGCAATCAGGATTTGGGCGCAGCACAGGGCTAATCGGCAAACACGCATCGGCGGTTTCGCCGATTGTACCTCGGGGTCCGCAAGGGTCGAGCCCTTCGTTCAGGTCACGCGCGCGACCGGCGATTGCGCGTCCAGCAAGCGCCCGAGATCTGCCAGATTCACCGGCTTCGCAAGAACCCCGACGGCGCCGGAACCGATGAGTTCCGCAGCCGTGCACCCGCCAGAGACAACGACGATCCGCGCCGTTGCGTCTCGCGCGAGAATATTTCGGCAGGCGGTAGCGCCGTTCAACCTCGACATATAATAGTCCATCAGGACAACGTCCGGCCGATGCCGATGATAGGCTTGGATTGCATCGAAACCCGACGCGACAACTTCCACGACTTCGTGGCCACACTCCGTGACGAGAGCAGCCAGAGTCGTTCCGACACCTTTTTGATCGTCAGCGATCAGGACCCGCATGCCTCACAGCGCAGAAGGTTCTGTGCCACGAGCGGGATTTTCGTAGCGTTACCGGCGGTGGCCGCTCAATGGCCGAGCGGATTTGTCACCTCAGTGCCGGCAGGCGGAGTGAACTCGAAGGTCGAGGCAGGGATCGGCGCCCGACTCTCGTTCGCGTAGGTGGTCACAATCCGATCCCCACTGGGCTGCACCATTTCGGTCCGCTCGACCTGCATTTCACCATTCATGCGGATGCTGAAGGACTGCAGGAATCGTTTCATGGACGGGTTCTTTGGCGTCAATTGCAGCACGTATCCAGCGCCCTCGCGGGCTGCGGTAATGTGGTACAGATCTTCCACCCGCTCGAGATTCATGCTCGCGGTGATCGCGGCAATCGCACCATCCAACGGCGAGCGTCGGCCTAACGAGTAGTGCTCGGCGGATTTGAAAGCCGGGTAATAAATCCAGAGCTGCTGCCCGTCGCTGATCGTCACGCTGGGTGAACTTCCTTTTGCCTCGCGTCGAAATTTGTTCGGAGATTGAAACCAGACTTTGCCCGCGCTGCTGATCGGCTTGTTCAGCAAGTGCACGTTCTTCTCTTCCTGGAAATCGGCCTGCACTTGCGGCGCCGCGGCGCGCTTGTCGCGGATCTGCGCGAGGAGTGTTTTTAAATCCGCGGGCGAAAGCGGTTCAGCCTGCGCGAACGCAGCCAGAGCAAGGCCAAAAAACGCGGCCAGAATGCGGAGCGCGAGCGAGGAACACAGAGAGCGGAAAAGGAGCTTCAGGTTTGTTGGACGGCCGTCGGCCCGATTTCTTCGCGCCACGTTCTAGGTTGAGCGGCTGCCGCGGCGGGTAAAGTGAAAAAGATGGTCGCGGCGAGGCTCCAGAAAAGGCCGATCGCGCAGGCGTAACCGAGACCCGCGAGGGTCGGATTGTTGGCCGCGCCTAACGAACCGAAGCCGCAGATCGCAGTGAGCGCGGCGAGGATGACCGGTTTCACCACCCCGGCCACATCGTGATCCAGCTTCTGGGTTTTCTGCCAGACGAGCAGGACGTAAATGCCGTAGTCGACCCCGATCGCGAGCACCAATCGGAACGCGAGGACGTTGAGCAGGTTCAGCGGAATCTGCAGGAGTTTCATCGACGCGATCATGCTGGCGACGGCGAGCGCGAGGGTCGCGATTTGGATCAACCAGAGCCGCCAGTTGCGATAAAGAATGGCCAGCAGCGTCGCATCGAAGACCGCCATGAGCGCGCTGATCAGAATCAGCTGGCGGTGAGACCACGGCACGAGGTCGGTCAGCGTAAAACTCCAGCCGGAAAGCACCATCGGGACGCCCGCCACCGGCAATTCCGCCCGCAACATTTCCTTTTGCGCCTGCGTGGCGATCGGCTCGTTCGTCGTCACGAATCCTGTCGAGAGCAGCGGATCCTGCGCGAAATAGCGATCGACGAGAAACCACCAGCTCGATGTCTCCGGCAGCAAAGTCCGCCAGCCGGGCAAGCGAACCGAAGTGTAGGCGGCGCCTTGAAGCTGATCGACCAGGGCGAAGGCGGAGTTAAACGAGTCGCGGCTGAATCCTTCCGCGGCGATGGCCGCTTCGAGAGCATCGCGCACCGCCGGGATATTTACCGCCTCGAGCTTGCGGCGGTTGGCGGCGGCCCGTTCCGGCGACATGGCAAGCGCCGCAGGGGTGGAGAAGCTCTTGATCTTGCCGGCCTTCTGTAGATCCGTCCAATGCGCGGCAACTTTCTGCCAATAGTCGTGCATCTCTTGCTCATTACGGGACTCAATGATGCCGATCGCCGGCTCCCATCGCGTCGGCATTTTCTGCATGATCGTGCTGAGCGCGTAGCCGGCGTCGCTTCGTTTCGGCTCCATCGAATGGGTGCTGACGTCGAAGATCAGCGGCGGTTTTGGGAGGAACGCTACGATCGTCAGGCCGAGGAGAATCGGCGTTGAAATCCAGAGCATTTTCGCGGGGCGCGCCACGGTCCAGCGCACATAATGTTTGACCGCCGTGAAAATCCAGTCGCGGCGCCGCGGCACACTTTTCCGCGGCAGAAAGAGAAAGAAAACCGTCATCATAAAGATGCCGGCGAATGCGATCCCGAGCGCGATGAGGACCCCGAGTTGCGTGAAACCGACCGAGCCCGCGAGCAGCAAGGCCAGAAAACCGACGGCCGTCGTGAGAGCGCCGAAAAAGATGGCGCGCCCGAGGCTCGAGACTGACTCACTCACCGCTTGCGAGTAATCGGCCCCTTCGTCGCGCGCTTGTTGATAGCGGCCGAAAACGAGAATCGCGAAATCTACGCCCAGCCCGATCAGGATCGCGCAAAAGCCGACTGTGACCATATTGAGTTCCCCAAAAATCAGAAGGCCGCACGCGAGCGCCACGAGACAGCAGAGCAGGAGCGAAAAGCCCATCCCGAGCAGTGGGATCCATCGCCGAAATCCAACGTAGAAGACGCTGCCGACGAGCAGAATTGAGCCGAGCAGCGTGACGATGATGTCGTGGCGCATACTCAACGAAATCTCCGCGACGTAGGCGGAACGACCTGTCACCAACACCTCGAG
>JALYZW010000356.1 GCA_030945725.1 Verrucomicrobiota bacterium
CGAAGATCTGCGTGCCGATCGCCAGCCGGAGTTCACGCAGATCGACATCGAAGCGTCGTTCGTTACGCCGGAGGACATTTTCGCGCTGGTCGAGGGAATGCTCGCGAGCGTTTTCCTCGAATCCCGCGGCGTCGCGATTTCCACGCCATTCCCGCGCCTGACGTGGTCGGAAGCGATGGATCAGTTTGGCAGCGACAAGCCGGACCGCCGCTTTGCAATGCCGCTCGTCGACCTCGGCGCAGCTTTTGGCGCCAGCTCGTTCAAGATGTTTCGTGGGGCGCTCGACAGCGGCGGATCGGTGAAAGCGATCAATGCGAAAAATTTTGCGGCGCTGACGATCGGCCAAAGCGACGAGCTGACCGCGATGGCGAAGCAATACGGCGCGAAAGGCCTCGCGTTTATCAAGGTGGAAAGCGGCGAATGGAAATCGCCGATCGTGAAGTTCTTCACCGACGCGGAAAAAGAAGCGCTGCGCGCCGCGCTCGAAATCGAAGAAGGCGATCTGATTTTGTTTGCCGCGGACAAGTGGGAGATCGTCTGCGAAGTGCTCGGCCGCATTCGGCTGCGCGTCGCTGAGATGCAGCAGCTGACCGTCGGATCGGAGGTGCTCGATTTCCTGTGG
This sequence comes from Verrucomicrobiota bacterium, assembly GCA_030945725.1. Lineage (GTDB taxonomy): Bacteria > Verrucomicrobiota > Verrucomicrobiia > Chthoniobacterales > UBA10450 > JALYZW01. The sequence continues at coordinate 623 of JALYZW010000356.1, forward strand.
GTGACTGACTTTCCGCTCCTGCAATTCGATCCAGCGGAGAACAAATGGAACGCCGTTCACCATCCGTTCACGCGGCCGAAAGCAGAGGATGCCGCGAAGCTGGAAGCGGGCGAATTCGCCGGACTGCGCGCGGAGGCCTACGACGTTGTCTTAAACGGCGTCGAGATCGGTGGCGGCAGCATTCGAATTCACGAGCCCGAGCTGCAGGCGAAAATGTTTGCGGCGCTCGGGGTGAACGAAGAAGAGCAGCAATCGATGTTCGGCCATATTCTGCGCGCCTTCCGGCTCGGGGCGCCGCCGCATGGTGGAATTGCGTTCGGCCTCGATCGGCTGGTGATGTTGATCTGTGGCGAAGAAAATATTCGCGAAGTGATGGCCTTCCCGAAGAACAACCGCGGCCAGGATCTGATGTCGCAGTCGCCGAGCGATGTGGCTGCGAAACAGTTGGGTGAGCTGGGAATCAGTTTCGCGCCGAAAGAGAAGCGCAGTTAGAATACTTCATCTTCGTCGGAGACGACTTCGCGACGACGGAAAGGCGCTTACGAAGATGACGCTGCAGCGGCGGCTCGATCATGAGTCGCATCGAATACATATCAACGTGTAGAGGCCGTGGCTCCGTGCTGGTTGATCGCGAGCTGCGCATGGCTCGTGCGGAAGAGGACCGCTACGGAAAACGTCACGACCGTTCCGAAGAAGATCCACCACGGAAACTCCATCTTTGGCAGCCACCATGGCGTCAGGTAGGCTACCTTGCCGAAGATGCCCGCGATGTTGTTGAGCAGATTGCTGAGGATCGCTACCACGAGAAACCCGGCGATCATCGCCACGACGTTCCCGCGATCGGTTCCGCGCGTTTTCGTAAGCATGCCAGCGAGGAAGACGCCGAGGAGCGAGCCGTAGGTGTAGCCGTAAATTCCGATCACGATCGGAATAATGCGCAAATCGGGGCGGATAATTACGAGATACGAGGTCGCCGATGCGACCCCAATCATCAGGACCGAAAACCAAACCGTGGCCCAGCGAACTGCGCGCAAACTTTGCTCATCATCGGCTCCCGGACGGATGTAGGTGACGTACCAGTCTCGCGTGAAGCTGGTGGCGAGAGCGTTCAGCGCGGTGCTGAGCGAACCCATCGCGGTGGCGAAGATTCCGGCGATGAGCAGGCCACGCAGCCCCACCGGCATTTGGTGAAGAATGTAGTGGCAGAAGATCTCGTTCGGCGCCTTCGGAAGCGCGGGATCGGGATGCGCCTGATAAAACGTCCAGAGCAGAATGCCGATGCTGAGGAAGGTGAGAACGATGGGGATGTCGGCCAGGCCGGAGAGGATGAGCGATCGCCGGCTGCGGCGAATATCGGGCGCGGTTAACATTCGCTGGACCATGTCCTGGTCCGTTCCGTGCGTGGCCATCGTCATGAACGTCGAGCCGATGAGCGCTGCGAAGATGGTGTATTCGGTTTCGAACATTCCCTTGATCTGGTCCCATCCGGTTCGCCCTGGATCGAGTCCCGTGGCGAGGAAACCGGAAACGGTCGGCGTGCCGTTTCGGGTCACGATTTCATGCCAGCCGCCCGGAATTGACCAATAGAGGAGGCCGAGTGCGACGAGCGCACTGCCCATCATGATCGAGGCCTGGATGAAGTCCGTCCAGATGACCGCCTTAATTCCGCCGAGCGTCGTGTAGATCGCCGTCAAGATGACGATCGCCACACACGCACCGACGTAGATGAACAACGTTTGCGTCTGGCCCGGTCGCGCGCCGGTGATTAATTCGTATCCCAACGCGAGCGCGATCGCCGCGACGTAAAGCCGCGCGCCGGACGCGAGCAGGCGCGTGGCCATAAAGACAGCCGAAGCCGCGTTCTTAGTGGAAGTGCCAAACCGCGCGGTCAGATATTCGTAAATCGAATAGACCTTGTAGTCGTAGTACGGCTTGATGAAAATGTAGCTCACAATGATGCGCGCGAGGATCGTGCCGATCGCGAGCTGTGCGTAGGTGTAATTGCGCAGCGCGAACCCTTCGCCGGGCGCGCCAAAAAATGTGCCCGCGCTGGTTTCCGCCGCGATGATCGAGGCGAGGACTGCCCACCACGGAATCATGCGGCCACCGAGCGCGAAGTCTTCCAGGTTCGTCTCCTTCCGACCCATGCGCAGGCCGATCGTGATGATCGTGATGAAGTAGATGAGGAGGACGCAGATATCGATGACGAGGCGCGTGTCCATCCGCCGTTACGTGACAGATAATCGCGGGAGCGGAAAGCGGTTTTTATCCCGGCCAGATTGTCGCAGACTTGCAGGTGATGACGCTCATGCGGATCGCCGCGCCGGATTTCGATTTGGAGAAGACGCTCGATTCAGGGCAGGTGTTTCATTGGGAGAAACACCGCGGCGGATTTGTCGGCGCGATCGGTGAGGTGGCTGTCTATGCGGAACAACGTGGCCGGCAGTTATTCGTGGCTGGCCTGAGGGCGGCGGTCGCGGCGCGATATTTCGCGCTTGACCATGGGTTGCCCGAAATCTGTCGCGCGTTCCCGGATGACACCGCGATGAATGCGGCGCGTGATTTCTGTGCGGGACTGCGCATTATTCGGCAGCCGCCCTGGGAATGCCTCGCGACCTTTATTTGTTCTTCGATGAAACAGGTGGCGCACATCCGGCAGATGTCGCGCGCGCTGCGGGAACGCTTTGGCCCGCGCTCGATGCTAGACGGGACTCACGTATATGTGTTTCCCTCGCCGGACCGGCTCGCGCGGGCGACGGAAGAGGCGCTGCGGGAATGCGGCCTTGGTTATCGCGCGAAGAATTTGCTCGCGACGGCTCAGCGAGTTGCCTCCGGCGAAGCGGATTTGCAGCGCTGGACCGAACTCGGAGACGAAGAGCTGCGGAGTCGTCTCTGCGAGCTTCCGGGCGTGGGACCGAAGATCGCGAATTGCGTGATGTTGTTCGGCTACGAACGCCTCCGCGCCTTCCCGATCGATGTCTGGATCGAGCGCGTTTTAAAGGAAAAATATTTCGCGCGTCGTCGGCGTGTGACCGCGCAACAGCTCCGCGAATTTTGCGATAGCTACTTTGGGGAACAGGGCGGTTACGCTCAGCAGTATTTGTTTCATCACGCGCGGAAGACGAGCGGACGCGGGCAATGAGACGCGTGTCTGCGGCGGACGATTTTGCGGCCTAGGCTAAGAGCGGTAGGTCGGCGCGAGGGAATTTCCGAAAGCGACCTCGCTTTGCCGTCATTTCGAGCGCAGCGTAGCGGAGTCGAGAAACCCCGTGGCCGTGCCGACGGTAAGGCCGCGGGGTCCCTCGACTTCGCTCGGGATGACGGGAAAATTCTACTCAAGAACTCGTGAGGCAGCGACGACGGCGCGTTCGATGCTGATAATCCAGCGACGCAACCATGGAACGGACACGTAACCGGCGGAAACTTTGGCTGGCGATTCTCGGATCGATCGCTGTCCACATTCTCGTGGCCCTTTCGCTCGCGGCCTTTAGCGGCGCGCCGTCTCCGCCGGTGTCGGTGGAGGATAAACCGTCCGAGCTCACATTCGTTGATCTGGCCCCGACGCCCGCGCCGTTGGTGCCGAAGAATCCGCAATTCATCGAGGCGAATCCCGCCAGGGCGTCAGCCGAAAAGCCGAAAGAACAAACTTTCGAGTCGAACGAAAACTCGATCGCGGCGAGCGACGTTCCGGCGCGGGGCGAGGCGCCGGTGCCGAGCCAGGACGGGAAAGACCGACCGTTTATGAATCTCGAGACGCAGCAAGTTGCGCTGCCGACCGACGGGAAAACGGCACAGCCGGAAGCAAAGGCGACGCTCGTGCCCGTAACGACGCCGACGCCAAAGTCCTCGCCTTTGCCGAAACCGAAAGCGACGGAAGCGCCGAGGACTTCGCCAACGCCGCCGCCGATCGCGACGCCCGAGCCCGAACAATTTGCGATGCTCTCGGCTACGCCGCCGCCTCCGATCAAACCGCCCGACGAACCCGAATCTTCCATGGCGCCGACCCTATCAGCCACTCCGCCGCCACCCATCTCCAGGCCAAGACCCGAAGCGCCGGCTTCCAGTTATCAAGCGCAGAAGGAACAGACGAGGGTCAGCGGACGGATCTCGAACCGCGGGCCATCTGCGGTGAACGCGGTCGGCACGCCGATGGGACGTTATCAAAAGGCGGTTTCGGACGCGATCGGCGCGCGCTGGTATTACTATATGAGCTCGAAGATGGACCTGGTGAATATCGGCACGGCGCACGTGGAGGCGGAGGTCGACGCGCAGGGGCACGTGCAAAAGTTGCGAGTGCTGTCGAACAATGCGAACGAGGCATTCGCCAACATCTGCCTGCAATCGTTTCAGGATGCGAAGCTTCCACCGATCCCCCCTGACCTGATTACGGCGTTGCCCGACGGCAAGATGCCGGTGGACTTTTACTTCACGACTTACTCGAACCGATGATGCCAATGTTAATTTTCGCCGCGACGACCGGACCGCTCCAGACGGTGACCGGGTTCTTCGCGAAAGGCGGCCTGTTCATGTGGCCGTTGCTCGTCTGCTCGATCGTGACTGTGGCCACGATCATCCTGAGCTCGCTCGCCTTGCGGCAAAAAAAGGTGCTGCCGCTCGTGATCGAGAGTGAAATCGAACGTCTCACGCCCGGTGCCAGCCCGGAGCGTTTGCTGCGGATCGCGACGGTCGATAACTCGTCGCTCGCGCGCGTCACGCAGACAGCGCTGGAACATCTTCGGTGGCCGCGCGCGGAGAATATCGAGTCGGTCCAAACGCGGGCGCGCCGTGAACTAGTTCGCCTGGAGCGAGGGCTCATCGTGCTGGAAGTGGTGACCGGCATCGCGCCATTGATCGGCCTCATCGGCACGGTCTCCGGATTGGTCCACGTCTTTTCCGGTCTTGGATTGAGCGCAGGTGGGTCAGACACGAAAAGCGTCGCGCTCGGAATTTCCGAGGCACTGAACTGCACGATTTTTGGCCTCTCGATCGCGGTGCCGAGCCTGATCGGATTCAGCTACTTCTCGAAAAAGGTGGAAGTGATGTCCGTGGAAATGGAATCGATCGTATCCGACCTGATCGCGAAATGTTATTTCGGACGCGTCGCGCGCGATGAGGCGACGGCGCCGAGATCCACGGTGCCGAGCGCGGCGCGCGCCCCGATCGCGTGAGAACGTTGCGGTCGCGCCGGTCATGAAAATCGCGGTCCGGAAACGGCGAGCGCCGTCGATCATCATCGTATCGCTCGTGGACATCCTGACCATCCTGCTCATCTTTTTTGTGGTCTCGACCACTTTCAAAAAAGATCAGCCGGAGGTGCAGATCAATCTGCCGGAATCGAAAACTTCGACGAAAGCGCCGGCCGAAACAGAGCACGCGATCGTCAGCGTTGATCAAAATGACGACGTGAAGCTGGACGGAAAAACGATCGGAGTGGAACAATTGGAAGGGGCGGTCCGCGAGCTCGCCGCGACGCGTCGATCCACGATCGCGTTGCAGGCGGACAAGAAGGCGTCCTTCGGGATGATCATCAAAGTGATGGATGCATTAAAGCTCGCGGGGGTGAAGAACCTGCCCGCCTTTACGCACGGCGATCAATGACGCGCCCGATCGTTCGCTACGGGGATGCGGTCCTGCGCGCGAAAGGTCGGCGCGTGGAGCGGGTGGATGAAAACATCCGCGCGCTCGCGACCGATATGCTCGAAACAATGCGCGCTGCGAATGGAGTTGGGCTTGCCGCGCAGCAGGTCGGAGAGCCGCTGCAGCTGACCGTCCTCGATCTGTCGGAAGTGGAAGACCGTCCGAGCACGATGAAGTTGAACGGCACGGAAGTGGACCCGGTAAAATCAATGCCGCTCGTGTTGCTGAATCCGCGCCTGGAGCTGAACAGCGAAACGGTCTCCGGCACGGAAGGCTGCTTGAGTTTTCCCGAGATCACGGCGGAGATCGAACGCGCCGTGTCGGTGATCGTGCACGCGCAGACACTCGACGGCGTCGAACAGACGATCGAGGCCTCGGGCCTGCTCGCCCGCGCGCTTCAACACGAAGTCGATCATCTGAACGGCATTCTGTTCATTGATCGGATGAGCTCTGCCTCAAAAGCGAGTCTGGCGAGTCGGCTGAAACGCCTCCAAAAAGAAACGAAAGCGCGGTGATCGGCGCGGCGGTTGTCGAGCGCCGCGTCAGTTACATCGCCTTGTAGGTGACGGTGATCGACCGAAAAACGTCCGGATCGCGCTGGGCCGAAAAATAGAAAAGTTCCAGCATCGTTCCGCCGACGATCCATTGGTAACCGACCAAGGTTTGAATGACATCGGAGTCTGTGTCGCGCGTGCGCGAAAGAAGTTTTCCGGTGCCGAATTTCGCATCGAAGTAGCGGCGAATTTCTCCCATGCGCTCGTTGTAACGCTCGATATTCCACGCGGGATATTCGTACTGCAGCTCGACTTCGACCAGGAATCCTTCCTTCGTGAAACTGAAAAGCGTTCGGACCAGGCCGGGTTGTTTCAGGCCTTCCACGGTCCAGACGTCCCGCTTCTCTTTTTTATCCCGCGCGACGATTTTCGCCTTCGCGCCGAGCAGCACCTGCTCGACTCGCGTGACGGGATCGTTCCAGTGAAAACCGAACGGCGGCGGAATGTCTTCGATCGCGAGGGTGGTGGCCGAAAGGCTCAATAATACAGCCAGCGTCCGAGCGAAGGAACGCATCATCGGTCGGCGGACACCACTCGTGCTGCGGTCGCGCAGTACAGGCGCGGAGGCAATGCGATCGTGCGCTGAATGTTCCACCGAACTGCGCTCAGCTGAAGAGTGCGTGAATGAAAACGAGCAAGCATTTGCAAAGGGCGCAGCGGCGCGGGACAGCGAAGTTTCGCGAGCGTGACATCGCGGTCAACCGCTCGTAAAAGCGGTCAAAAAAGTGATGCGCGGCTCATTCGCGCTGAAATTTGCGTCAAGATTTTTTTGGGCGCGCGGCGAAAATAAACTTCCGGTTTTTGCTTGTCGCTACGTGACCAGCGTTTCTACTCTCAAGCCGCTGGCCGGGAGCGAAAAGACTGCGTGTGAATAAGATGTGAACAGGATGGACGATCTACCAAAAGCTAGAATGACAATAACTGCCGTCCAGAGACAGCCTGGGCTGTTGACGTGCGATCTTTGGCCTTCGCTGCGGGCGCACACGCAGCGCGAAAGTGTCAGTTTCCCCTCGCACTTTTCCCGATTACCCGACGTTTCGCCGTCGAACGCGCGCCGTCGCGGCACGGCGATGCACGGACCGACGTCCCCGATTTCGAACTTCGCCCCTCGGGAAACGGCCGTGCCGAAGACTGTCTAAGGCTGTTAACAACTCCCATGGAAGAGAAATGTGCACACTTGTGGCAAAAGCTCTCCGTTGCGCTGAAACCGCAGGTCAGTAGCGACACCTATAAACGCTGGTTTTCCGCTGTGCAGTTGATCGCGGCGACCGATGAAACGCTCTCGTTTCGCGTCCCGAACAACATTTACCAATTCTGGATCGAAAGTAATCACATGCCCGCATTACAGGCCGCGATCGGGGAAGCGTGCGGCGGACCGCGCAAAGTGAAATTCAGCGTCGCGGCGGACGACAGTAAGTCGCTAGACACGACGACTCTCGAGGCGCCGAACGTTGAAGAACCAGCGATCGAAAGTGCGCGCGACTCGAAGCAGGCCTTCAACGCGCCCGGCTTGAATCCGCGCAACACGTTCGAATCATTCGTCGTCGGCCCGAACAATGAGATCGCGCACGCCGCGAGCCTCGCAGTCGCGCAATCACCGGCGCGCACCTACAACCCGCTCTTCATTTACGGCGGCGTCGGGCTCGGGAAAACGCACCTGATGCAGGCGATCGGTCAATACGTCGGCGCCAAGAAAAAAGGCGCGAAGGTGATGTACCTCTCGAGCGAATTGTTCATCAACGAATTCATCGACGCGATCCAGCACAACAACCTGGTCAAATTTCGGAAGCGTTACAGGCAGGCCGATCTCCTGTTGATCGACGACATCCAATTTCTCGGCGGCAAAGAACGCTCGCAGGAAGAATTCTTCCACACCTTCAACACGCTGTTCGATGGGCATAAACAAATCGTGCTTTCCAGCGACCGACCACCGTCCGAGATCGCGAATCTCGAGCACCGCCTCGTATCGCGCTTCGAATGGGGCCTGACCGCGGAGCTGCAACCGCCGGATGTGGAAACGCGCATGGCGATCCTGCGGAAAAAAGCGCGCACGCTTCAGATC
>JALYZW010000360.1 GCA_030945725.1 Verrucomicrobiota bacterium
CTTCCTCCATCTCGATCGGGCGCGGCTTCACGTTCACGCGCAACGCATCTTCCGCCTGATTGTAGGTGTAACTTCCCCACGACGTGGCGGCTTTGGAGAAGATGATCGTCCACGAATCCGGATTCGGAATCATGTGCAAACCGTAGAGGCCTTTCGGCAGCGGCTGCCCTTCTACGAGCACTGGATCAGTCACTTCGAAGGTCGTGTTTTCATTCGCACCGGCGCGCCAGACCTGGCCGAACGGCACGAGTCCTCCCCAAATCTTGCGCCCGTTCACGAGGGGCCGGTGGTACGCGATCGTGATGTCGGTCACACCGACTCGTTGCTTGACGAGGGCCGCCTGACTTTTGTCGGGTAATCCGAGATCGGTCTGCGCAAATGCAGTTGGAGCCGCGAGAAAGGTCGCGATGAGTGAGGCGAGAAGCGCAGTCTGGTTCTTCATAATAAACAGTGACGGCCTCCGAGTTAGCCGATCATGCTGGCGCGAGCGAGCTCAATCCTCTGGACGCGGCGCGCTGATCACGGAAGATTCCCTATTCTATGAAACTCGCTCTCCTCGTCCTCCCTGCCCTGCTCTCGATCGCCGTGCCGCTTTTCGCACAAGAGCATAAAGAAGAACACAAAGTCCTCAGCCCGCTCGATACCGTGACCGCGAATGTCGACGGCGCGGAGATCAAGATCAGCTACAGCCGGCCTTTCACGAAGCACCCCGAGACGGGCGCGGTGCGGAAAATCTGGGGCACTCTTGTCCCGTACGGCAAGGTCTGGAGAACAGGCGCGAACAACGCGACCACGTTGACCACTTCGCAACCGCTCGAGTTCGGCGGGACCACGATCCCGGCCGGAACGTATTCGCTCTTCACCATCCCGGAAGAGAACGGCGGCAAGCTGATCATCAACAAACAGACGGGGCAATCGGGGCTGAAATACGATGAGAAGCAGGACGTCGTTCGCGTGGACATGAAGCGGGCTGCCGCGGAGAAGCCGGTCGATCAATTCACGATCGCGATCGACAAAGGCGGCATGGGTGGCGGCTCGCTCAAATTGACGTGGGAAAATGCGGAGTATTCGGTCCCGTTCACGGTGAAGAAGTAGCGGCAGGCTGATTCGCTGCGGTTCGCGCCGGCGCTAACTTGTTCGCGTGAGCGCCGTCGAAATTAACGAGAAGCTGCTGCTGAACGCCGGCGGCTGGCAGGCGATGACGCCCGCCCGGCAGCTGTTTCGCGGCGGGCGCGTCGCCGACGCGCGCTACGACGCGCCCATGCTGACTGGCATCGTGCGCGAAGGGTCGCGAAATTATCGCGCCGGACTCCGCGTGAAGACGGCGATCGACGTAGAGAATCTCTGCACCTGCCACGAGTCGCGCGCGTGGGGAAAGATTTGCGCACACTCGGTCGCGGTCGGGCTGGCGTATCTTTCGCCATCTGCGACCGAACCGGAACCGGCTATCGCTCCGCCGGCAACGGAGCTTCCCATCCCGACGTTTGTGCCGGAAGGCTCCGACGGTGCGCTCGGGGCGAGGTTATATTTGATCCTGCCGCCGAACTTCGCCGCCGCGTGGATCCGCGGCCAGGTGATGCTGGTCGCGGAAGCGGAGACATCGCGCGGGCGCACGATGCTGTCCGCGCTCGATGCGCGCAGCACTTACGCATGCGACGCCGCAGACCTCGGCGCGTTCGAAGCTTTGCGCGAATTCGCCGCCATCTTCGCCAGCGGAATGGTGACCTTGTCGCGCGACATGTTCCTGCGGCTGCTGCCTTCATTGCAGAATCACCCGCGGATCACGTTCGGCAAAGCGAGCCGCGTGACTATCTCATCGGCTTCCCTGCGTCCCAGCTTATCCGTCGATTCGCGCCGCGACGGCGGCATCGCGGTGAAAGCGAATCTTCCGCCGGACTCGCTCCTCCTGTGGAATGCGACGGAAGCGTGGTTCCTGCGCAATCATGAATTCGTCCGCTGCGCCGAAGCATTGCCGGCCGGCTCGACGAACCTGATTGAGCGGCCGCTCTTGCTCGATGGCGACCGCGCCCTGCGCTTCCTCGCGTTTGATTTACCGCGGCTGCGAGAGGCGTTTGAGGTGACGGCCAGCGCAGGCGTGCGCTTGCCGGACGTGCAAGTCGCGACGCCACGCTTCGACCTGCGCCTCGCCGGCACGCTCAACAGTGTCACTGCCGAACTGCTCTGCACCTATGGCGATCGCGCTCCCGTAAAAGCGGCGGTGAACCCGCAGGATAAGTTCGTGTTTCGTGATCCGCAGAACGCCGACCGCCTTCTGCTGCGCAATCTTGCCGCCGAGGAGTCCGCCATCGCACGGCTTGAGCGCGCGGGCTTCGCCAGAACCGATGCCGCCGGTTTCGTATTGCACGGCCAGGCGAATGTCGTGCGCTTCTTCGCGATCGACTTCCCGAAGGTCCAGCGCGACTGGAACGTCGCAGTGACAGCGCAGGTGCAGAAGTGGACGAGCGAGATCGAGCGCGTCACGCCGAGGCTCGAGATCGTCGGCTCCGGCCAGGATTGGTTCGAGGTGCGCTACTCGCTCACTACGCCCGGCGGCGAGGACTTCTCGAACGCGGAAATCCAGCGACTGCTTCGCTCCGGCCAATCCCAGACGCGGCTGCGGAATGGTCGGCTCGCGGTCATCGACACGGCGGGGCTGGAAGATTTTGAACAGGTCATCCGGGATTGCGATCCCGACCAAACGCAACCGGGGCTGTACCGGATCGATCGCGCGCAGGCTTCCTACTTCGACGCCACCGCGCGCGAATTGGGCTCGGCCATCGCGGATCGACGTGAAGCGCTGAAGAAGTTCATCACGACCCCAGCAAAGTCCGCCGTGAACGCGAAAGCAAAGCTAGGGAGTCTCGCGAAAATTTTGCGCGAATATCAGGTGACCGGTTTCGAATGGCTCACGCGTCTCGCCGCGAGCAACCTCGGCGGTATTCTGGCGGACGAGATGGGACTCGGCAAAACCGTGCAGACGCTCGCGTTTCTGCGTGCACATAAAGGCAACGGCCCAGCGCTGATCGTGTGCCCCACTTCGCTCGTGATGAATTGGCAGAACGAAGCGCGGAAGTTCACGCCCGAGCTCAAGTCGCTCGTCCTCGAAGGGACCGATCGTGCAGCGCTTTTCGGCTCGATCGCGGCGGCGGATATTGTGATCACGAGCTACGCATTGCTCCGTCGCGACATCGACGAACTGCGGACGGTTCGGTTTT
>JALYZW010000263.1 GCA_030945725.1 Verrucomicrobiota bacterium
GTCGCGAGGAGTGCGACGCCCGTCACCACGGCCGGAATCCAGGAACGAATCGCAAAGTTATCCCACAATTCGGACGCGGCCCAGATGGCGGCGATCGCGATCAGAATCGGTGCGAGCGGCCACGCGAATGGTCCGCCCACATGCAGTAGCCACATCACGGCCGAGGTGACGGCCAGCAGGAGAAACGCGGCGAGCCCCACGCGGAGGCCACGCCGAGTCAACGTCTGATCGGCGGGGGCGAAAAACAATTGCAACGCTTCGGCGGCACAGAGCGCGAGAATGAGGTGAAGGAACGGCAGCCACCGGAAGCTCCACCGGAAGACGTTCGCGCTCGGCAGCATGGAAATGACGAGCACCGCGAGAAGGAGGCCGAGCTCCCATTTGATCCGTCGCGCAAAAGCTCTCCCGCCGCGCCAGAGGCCGGCGAGCAAGGCCACGGGCGGCACCAATCCGCACGCCATTTCTGTCGCGGTGTGCGGCATCGATCGCGTCGCAAAATCCGTCCAATTGACTGTCCAACTCGGGAGCACAAATGCCGGAAGCGCCGCGAGCGGGACGCGCCATTGCAGATGCTGCGAGGCTGCTTGCACTTCTCTCGCCGAGCCGTGCACATAATCGAAAAGCGCGAGCCACGCCGGGGCCGACATCCCAAAGCCGAGCAGCGCGCCAACCGCCAGCGGCCAAATTGAGACGACGGATTTTTCTCGCGTGATCGTGCGGACGCCGAGCCACGTTAACAATACCGCGAGCATCACGACGGTGTAGGGAAAACCGCCCGCCACCAGCAGGTAAATGAAAGGCGCAGGCCACACAAATCGCCACCGGCCCCGCGCCGGGTCGACTGCCCGATCCATCCCCCACCACGCCCACGGCAACCACGCAAAAGCACCCAGCGCGCCGAACCAATCGATCGCGCCCCAGCACATGATCCAGCCGTTCAGCGCGGCGACCAGCGCGACGATCGTCGCGAAAGGCCGCGCCAGCTCGCGGCCGCGCGCGAGCAGATAGCCGCCCATCGCGAGCACAAACAGATGCGTGATCGAGAGAGCCGCCGCCTGTTGCGGAAAGGTGAGCGGGAATTTCCAGATCGCGATCACCGCCGCATTTACGAACACGGAAAACGTGCCGTATTGAAACTCGCCCGCGAGATTCCCGCAGACCCAGGAGTAGGGACTGAGGAGTGGCAGATGCCCTTCGGACCAACTCCGTGCGACGTCCGCGAACACTGGCAGAATCGACAGCTCATAATCGTCGTTCCAGAAGAGCAGCGGATCGTGCACGAGCAGGATTAGAGAAAATCCGACGACGACGACACCGGCGAAAATCGCGCCGAGCCAATCCGAGCTTCCGCGCTTCAAAGCACCACCGGCACGCCTTCGGTCATGACGAGCACGCGATTCTCCAGCTGATGCTCGCGTGCGCAGGCGAGCAGGCGCGCGGGAGGCTCGTCGAGCGGTTCGTAGCCGAGGCGAAAACTCCCGTAATGCATCGGCACCAGCGTTTTCGCTCCGAGTTCCTTAAAAGCCTGGACCGCCTCTTCCGGATTCATGTGAACTTCGCGGCCGCTCGGCGGATCGTAGGCGCCGATCGGCAGCAATGCGATCTCGATGTCGAAACGCTTCCCGATTTCGCGGAAGCCTTCGAAGTAAGCGCTGTCGCCACAATGGAAAATGGAACGGCCTTCCGCCTGAATGTGAAAGCCCCCGAATCCGCGATGCGAATCGTGCAGCAAGCGCGCGCCCCAATGGTGACACGGCGTCAACGTAACGCACAACGGACCCAGCTCGAGTTTCTGCCAATGATCCAGTTCGTGCACGATGTTGAAGCCGAGATCGTGGACGAGATTGCCGACGCCAAGCGGGACCACGATCGGCTGGTCCGCGGCGATCTTGCGCAAAGTCCGGCGATCGAGGTGATCGAAGTGCGCGTGCGTCACGAGCACGAAATCGATCGACGGAAGGTGGTGCAGATCGAAGCCAGGTTGTTTGAGGCGCTTGATGACCTTGAGCCACATCGACCAGTTCGGATCGATCAGCACATTCACCTCCTGCGTTTGAATCAGGAACGACGCGTGCCCGATCCACGTGATGCAGATCTCGCCTTTGCGGACCTTTGGAAACAGCGGCGGCACGCGGCCCGCCGCGCGTTTCGTAAATAGCGATGGGATTAGGACGCTGGTGAGGAAGTTTCGCTTATGCCAGTCCGATCCTGGCCGCAGTCCGACGCGAGTCGAAATCTTGCTTGATTCGCCTTTCGCCGCCGGCAGGACGCTTCTCCGGCTTTTCTTCGAAAAAGGAATCGGCACAGCCGCGCAAGCATATAACCTTCGGAAGGTGAATCAAAAGTTTTCGCGGCGATGACAGTCGACGGCGCTGCGGAGAACCAGAAAGCGGCGTCCCGGCGGGCTTCGTTGCTCGAACTTCCGTTTACGCCCGACTTCATTCTCGTGCCCGGGCTCGCGTTCACGAGGGCGAACCTGCGTCTCGGCCGCGCCAGCGGCTTCTACGATCGACTGCTTGCAGGGTGCGCTGCGCGGGCGTTCAAGCTCGGAGACTGTTTTGCCTTCCAGATCCGCGGGGGGATTCCGCAGGAGGCACACGATGCAATTCTCGACGCTGTCTTGAGTGATTAGCCGCGCGCAACCATGAACGGGTCGCCTGTGTGGCCGCGCCAGCCGTTCATCGGTCTCGTCCTCTCCGCCATCGCGGGCATCGCGGTCGCGGATTGCCGTCCTGCTTTCTCCAACGCTGCGATCGCGTTCGTCGTCATTGGCGGGTGCGCGGCGCTCATCGTCCGTCGTTCGGCTGCGACCTACGCGTTTACCGCCGCCGCATTTTTTCTCGTGCACAGCGCACGTATTACCGACTCCGCGGGGCTCCGCCTCGCCCGTGCGCTCGGTGATGAGGTTCGAGCGGTCAGCGTTCGCGGCGTCGTTGTCAATGAACCGAAAATCGCGGCGAACGGCGTCGCGACTTTTTTGATTACCGTCGAGACACTGGATTTGGACGCGAGCGCGGTCTCCGAAGATGCGCGGTTACTCGTGCGTTGGAAACATCCTGTGGAGTTCGGCGACGAAGTGAATCTCTTCGGCACGACGGAGCAGATTCCACCGCCCCGCAATCCCGGCGAGTTCGACCTGCGCGAGTACGAGCGACGGCAGGATGTGCACCGACAATTGTTCGTCCGGTATCCTGAAAACGGCTCGGTGATTCGACATTCGACCGGCAACCTCATCATGCGCGCCGCACAGCGTTCGCGCGCGTGGTTGCATGCGACCCTGTCCCGCGGTCTTGACGATTCCCCCGATGTGCAGGCGCTGATCAGCGGGATGGTGCTCGGCTTGCGCCATCAGACACCGGACGACATCGAGGAGCCTTTCCAGCAGACCGGCACGCTGCATCTCTTTGCCGTCGCCGGACTCCACGTCGGCATCGTCGCGCAGTTGCTCTGGATTCTCGCAGCCATGGCGCGGCTGCCGCGCAAATGGGCGACGGGTCTAATCATCCCGACGCTGTTGTTTTACTCGGCGGTTACCGGATTCCACACCTCGAGTGTCCGCGCCGCTTTGATGAGCGCCGTTCTCCTCAGCGGTTTTTTTGTCGAGCGCCGGGTCTTCGCTCTGAACAGTCTCGCGATCGCCGCGACCGCGATTTTGTGCTGGGATACGAACGAGCTTTTTTCCGTCGGTTACCAGCTTTCGTTTGCCGTTGTCGGGACCATTCTGGTCGTAGCCGAGCCGACTTTCCGATTTCTCTTGCGCCGCTTTGCACAGGATCCATTTCTGCCGCCGGCCTTGTTCAGCGCCGCGCGGCGCGCGGGCGATCGAGTTTGGCGGTGGATCGCGCGTGCCGCATCCGTCTCCTTCGCCGCGTGGCTGGGATCTCTGCCGCTGATGTTTTGGGACTACCATTTGATCACGCCGATTTCACTCCTCGCGAATCTCGTGGTCGTGCCGATTGCATTCTTCGTCCTGGCCGGCGCTCTCGTATCGGTTCTCTGCGCGGCGTTCAGCTCCGCCCTTTCGCTCGTATTCAACAATGCGAATTGGGCGCTCAGCCGCGTGATTTTGTCGCTTGTCCATCTGTTCTCGTTATTACCAGGCAGTCATATCTACGTGGAGCGCCTTCATTGGCCGAGTGTCGCGAAGGCGGAACTCACCGCGCTCGACGTCGGCACGGGCGCCGCGATTCACGTCAGGACTGCTGATCGCGACTGGATGATCGATGCGGGTGGCCGGCGCGATTTTCGCCGAACGGTGCGAGAATATCTGCGTTCCCGAGGCGTAAACCGACTCGACGTACTGATGCTCACGCACGGTGACGCCGCTCATGTCGGCGGAGCCGAAGATATTCTGGAACTGTTCCGTCCACGCCTAATTTTCGACACCGCGGCTCGCGATCGCTCACGCCTCCATCATCATCTCAGCGAAACCATCGCCGCGAAACACCTCGCGATCGACCTGCTCGCGGCCGGCGATCAAGTGGTGCTTTCCCGCGACGTACGGGCACGCATCATTTTTCCGCCGAAAGGATTTGAGGCCGACTCAGCCGATGACCAGACGCTCGTGCTGCAGCTTCTGCTCGACGGAAAACCGCGCGTTTTGTTGATGTCCGACAGCGGCGATGCGACCGAGCGTGCCCTCCTCCAAAGTCACATCGATCTGCGAAGCGATATCATTGTAAAAGGCCAAAATCGCTCCGGTGTTTCCTGCTCTGCCGAATTCCTCGACGCGGTCCAACCGAAGCTGATCGTCACGACGTCGCGCGATTTTCCGGAAAGCGAGCGAATCAAAGAGGACTGGCTGGAGATGGCCAACGCGCGGCAGATCACGGTGCTGCGCCAGGATCGCGTTGGTGCGGTTACGATCGAACTCTTCCGCGATCACTGGGCCGCGCGCGGCTACGTGACAGGCGAAATCTTTCGCAGTTCAACCCGATAAATTGACGCTCCGATTTCCCGATATCGTTTCTCGAAGGTCGACAACCCGATAGGCTCCGGCGCCGGCGTGATGAGATCAAACAAGCGCGTCGCGAGCGCGCATTTTTTGATCGCGTTAAAATAATCCTGTTGGTCCGTGGCGATCCGGATCATGCCATCGGCTCGCAATATCTCGTGCAGCGATTTTAAAAAGGGGGCGTCGATTAGCCGCCGCGTTTTGTGCCGACGTTTCGGCCACGGATCGGGGAACATCAGGTGAAAGGCGGTTACCGATTGCGGCGGAAACAACCGGCCGACCCCGTCCCGCATTTCGAGCCGCAGGACGCCCGCATTGCTTAGACCTTGCTGCGCGATTTTCCGACGGGCGCTGCTAACCCGGCCGATCAGGCGCTCGAGCCCGATGAAATCCCGCGCGGGCGCGGCCGCGGCGAGTTCGGCCAGAAACGTCCCATCACCACAACCCAAATCGACTTCGAGCGGAGCCTCGCGTCCAAAGACGGCAGAGACATCCAGGGGCAGCACCTCGTCCCACGAGACTTCGGCGGGCGATTGCATCCCGCTCACGCTGTCCAACTCGTCCATTGCGGTTAGGTTAACTACGCCGGCTGGTCGGACAACGTGCGTCCACCGCTCGTATCATACGTATGACTCGAACATTCTTTCTGTCGTTTGCGACGCTTCTCCTGTGGATGCAACCGGGATTCGCTCAGAGCGACGCTCACCACGAAACCAAGAAGGCCGTTTTCGCCGGAGGCTGCTTCTGGTGCATGCAGCCTCCCTTTGACCACACGAAAGGTGTCCTCAAGACGGTGGTCGGTTACGTCGGTGGCAGCGCTGCAGATGCGAATTACGAAAAAGTATCGGCGCACAAAACCGAACATCGCGAATCGATCGAAGTGACCTACGATCCGGCCGTTGTCTCCTACGATCAGTTGCTCGATGTTTATTGGCGTCAGATCAATCCGACTCAAGGCGATGGGCAGTTCGCCGATATAGGCTTAAGTTATCGAGCCGCGATTTACTATGGAAGCCCGGACGAAAAACGGATCGCCGAAGCGTCAACGGAAAAGTTGGCCAAGAGCGGCAAATTCCAGAAGCCGATCGTGACCGAGATCCTGCCGGCAGCCCCGTTTTTCCCCGCGGAGGATTATCACCAGAAATATTACCTAAAGAAACCGGCGGACTTCGAAGCGTATCATGTCGGATCCGGCCGGGTGAGTTTTCTGACGCGGATCTGGGGTCGGCCTAACGAGTAGTGCGCGATCGGACCCGAACGCGCGCCACCCAATCACGTAGCTCCGCCACGGGCAGGAAATTCACGATTCGCTCCGCCGTGATTCCGGCTCTACGCGTCGCGGCGAGACCCAGCCGAATGAACTCGAGCTGGCCCGGACCGCGTGAATCGGTGCCAAGCGAAATCCTCGCGCCCGCTTCCCCGACGAGGTGCCGCAAGTTCACATTCAAGTCCTGCCGATCCGGGTAGCAATCGATCTCTACCGCCTTGTCCAGCGTCGCCGCCTCCGCGAAAACTCGCGGCCAATCGGCGGTGAGGCCCAGTCGAAAATTATAAACTCGGCCGCGCGGGGCGCGAGGATCTGGACGTCGGGATTGCGTACGGCCGCAAGGTATCGCTCGGTCTGGTCGTCCTTTGATCGCAGCGAAGAATGAAAAGCGCCCAGCACAAGATCCAGCCTTGCCAGCGCCGCTGGCTCCATGTCCGCGTCCCCGCGCGGATTACGGTTCATCTCGATCGAGCGCAGGACCGTTTTGCCAGAACCCGCATTATTTATCTCCTCAATTTCGAGGCCCTGGCGCTCGAGCGCTTCTTCATCGATGCGGCCGGCGATCTTCAGCCCTTTCGAATGATCGGTGATCGCGATGTACGAATATCCTTGCGCGGAAGCCGCCTTCGCCATGTCGGCGACACTGCCGGATCCGTCACTCCACACGGTATGCATTTGCAGCTCGCCGCGGAGTCGGGCGACCCAGTCAGGAACATCGTCCAGGATCGCCCCGGCATCGGCCATGGTAAGGAAATCCTGCCGCAGCGGAGGAACCTCCAGCGTTGTCGGAATTGGGCGTCGGAACCGCCTGCGCCGCTGGCATGTGCGCTGCTATGAAGGAGGAGCGGGCCGGGAAGTCACTTACACAATATAAACGTTTCCGTTACGTTCCTTTGGCTTTCGCAGCGCGACCTTTCCGGTCGCGCTTTTTTTTTGCCGCAAAAGCGCAGCCTACGGCGCGGCGATGGAGGCGAGCTGGAAAGAAGTCGCGAGCGACCCTTCCGGGGCGGGCACTGAGAGCGCGCCGAAGCGATAAAGCTCTGCCTCCTGCGAGTCGATAAAATTCGCGGTGCTGACAGCCATCGGTTCCTTCAGGACCTTCCCCAATTCCTGAGCTAGCACGATAGCGATCGCTCGTGCGTCCCGCGTGTAGACCGGGAGCGGAAAGGCGCCGGAATTTCGGTCGTAGCCATAGACATTGCCTTCAGTTTCCCAAACGCAATAGGCGTGGCCGGCAGGATGGTTGTCGAAGCGGACGAGCAGGATTTTCGCCCAAAAATTCTTCTCCAGGCTGTGTTGGGTCTTAACGACCGCGAGGTAATTGCAGGCGGAGACGACGCACCCATTCAGAACCACGAGGTCGTTTTCCGCTGGAGTGAGAGTGACGCGCTGCTGGCAGGCGGTGAGGCTAGCAAAGGCAAGGATAGCGGCCGACGAACGGAAAATTCTCAAAAAAGACGATTTCATTGGGTTGGGAAAGACGGCCGGTTGCTGGGTGAGTTACGAAGATTATAGTGGCTACAGATTTTTATAGCATTACTGCGTCTCAATTGTGAAGCACTTTCTGCCAGCGCTGCACCGAGTATTTTTACGTACTCCCTTGCTCGATCCGATTATAGCGGCGGTGGCTCCCGTCTGCCGCCTCAATAATAAAGTAATCTTTCTCGACGGCTAAGAGTTTATCACGATCGGTCGAGCCCGGCGTCACCTCGCCACGCTGATCGGTCAGGTATTCGTAGAACAGCGCATCCCCCTTCACCGTCCAGCGGCCCGTAAATTTCGACACGATCTGACCCCGGATCGCGACGTCTGCTCGGAATGTCCCATCGGTCGAGAAAACATAACGGCAACTCTGAGTCGCGTCGGCGTAGCGCCATTGCCCGACGAGATCGCCCTGGCGTGCGTGCTGCGAAACGGATGCGCACGACGCGAGCAAACCGATCGTAAGAAAGAGAAGCGTCCGCATCGATGGGCCGAAGAAAAGCATGATCGCCCGTCGCGGACCGAAGCGCAATCACCGTGCTCCGGCCGATGGAATTTTGCCGGCCAGATCCCGGGCAGCCGTGGGTGAAAAC
>JALYZW010000372.1 GCA_030945725.1 Verrucomicrobiota bacterium
CCAGCCGTAACCGTACTGCGGATTAATCGACCATTCGAAGCGAAGGCGTGAAATCAATTCGAGCCAAACGACCGAAAAAACGGCGACCGCAAACCAGTCGATCGGACGCGCCAGCTCGGAATTCAGGGTCGGGGAGGGGGCGATGGTCGTGGCTACATTCATCGGCGCGGAAGGCTCTTCGTTAGCAGATCGCGAGCCTTTTCCCGAGACGACCGGCTCGGTGGCGCGGCGGTTGCTTTCGCTATGGTCGATAGTCGGTTGGCTGCTGGCGAAGTGCTAGTGGTCACGGTACCGTCTGGAACTCGGAGTTGTAAGTTGCAAGATCCTAACGAAAAAATCGAGCGCTCGCTCCTGAAGATCGTCGGCTGGACGCTCGGGATCATCATACTTTTAAGCATCGCAGGCGTCGCCGGCGCGCGGTCTTTCCGCAGCTGGCAGCAGCGGCGGTTAGTCGCGCAGGCAAACGCGCTCGTCAACGAAGGCGATCTCAAGCGCGCCAGTCTCGATGTGCGCCGCGTCCTGCAATTGAATCCGGACAACGCGGACGGGTGCCGCGTCATGGCACGGCTCGCGGAAAAGGCCGGGTCACGGACCGCGGTCGATTGGCGGCGCCGCGTGATGGATCTCGGCGCGGCGAAAGTCGACGATCTGATCTTGCTCGCCCGCGACGGGATCCGCTACGAGGATCGCGCCGCCGCGGACCTCGCGATCAGTAAGTTGCCCGAGGAAGCGAAAAGCCGCGCCGACTACCATTCGTTACTCGCCGAGGTTGCGCTTCAGCAACGCAATGGACTGGAGATGGAGCGGCAGCTCAGCGAAGCGTTGCGGCTCGATCCCGAGAACAAAGAATACGTGATGCGCCTCGCCGCACTGCGACTGAGCGCGAGCGATCCGTCGATTCGCGAGGCCGGGCGCCAGACGCTGCTCGAGTTGCAAAAGGAACCCACCTTACGCCGCCAAGCAACGTTGCACCTCACGGAGGACGCACTGCGCCGGAAAGAATTTACCGAAGCGCTCGCACTCGCGCGGGAAGTGGACGCGTTACCGGACAAGACATTTGCGGATCGGCTGGTCGTGCTGAGCGCGCTGCAGGCGGCACAGGATCCGGGTTTCGGTGCATTGCTCACGGACTTGCAAAACACGGCGGCGGATGACGGCGAGCGCGCCTCGGCCGTCGTGACTTGGATGAACGTCCACGCGATGCCGCGCGAGGCGGTCGATTGGGCATCGAAATTGTCGCCGTCGGCGATGGGCCGCCTTCTGCCGATCGCGCTCGCGGATTCTTATGTGGCGCTCAGCGATTGGGCCGGTTTGGAACGTCTCGTCAAGACGGGCAACTGGGGCCCGGTTGATTTTCTGCGGAGCGCGCTCGCGGCGCGTGCGTTGCGCGAACTCGGCAACGAAGTGGAATCTGCGGGGCAATGGCGCGAAGCGATTCGAAAAGTGGCGGCCAATCCGCGACAGATTTTCCTGCTCGTCGAGACGGTGCAACGATGGCGCTGGCGCGCGGAAGAAATCGAGCTGCTTTGGCTGGCCGCGAAAGACCCGGTGAAGGGCGATGAAGCGCTCCGTTCTCTCTACGTTTACTTTCTCAAGAACGGCGATACGCAAAACCTATATCGCGTCCTGGTGCACCGATACGAAGCGCACCCCGCCGATCTCGACGTGCAGAATAATCTCGCGCAAGTTTCGCTGTTGTTGAACGCGGACACCGCGCGCGCTCAGCGTCTCGCGCGCGATCTGTTCGAAAAGGACTCGAAGAATCCGGCCTACGTGTCGACTTATGCCTTTGCGCTTTTCGCGAAGGGCGACACAAAAAACGCGCTCGCGACGATGGAAAAATTGAGCGACGCGGAGCGCCGTCAGCCGCAGATCGCCGGATATTATGGAATGATCCTGGCGGAAACAGGCGATCGCGCGCGGGCGAGCGAATTGCTCGATCTCGCGCAGTCGACGAATCTTTTACCCGAGGAAAAAGCGTTAATGGAGAAAGCGCGACGTGCTGTCGCACAGCGGTAAAAGCGGGCGCGATTTACGCGCGGAAGCGGTAGATATTTCGATTCAATGATAGAGCCTCAAAAGGATGGCGCTGTCTCTCAGTGCCCCTCATTCGATGAAGCGTAGCAATATCATTCGTTCGTTTGCCGTCGTGCTTTTGTGCGTTTCCGGTTTGTGCAACGAGGGCGCACTCGGGGCGAAGCCGAAAGCGACGACGAAGGTAATCAAACAGGCGCCGGAAATAGAGGCGAAGCCGTTGCTTAAAATCGATCCCTATGCCGCCGCCCCCGGACCGAAAGTAGAGATTGTATCGGCAAAGAGCAGTGAGCCGTTTCCTTGGAAAAAAGAGATCGTGACGACCGTTTTCTGGATTGGCGAACTTCCGACCCCGAACAATCCAGTCCCAAACCGATCGAGTTCGTGGGACAAAAATTGGACGCAAAGTTACGGCGGATTCGATGACCCGAACGCCGCGAACCGAAGCGGATTTATTCCAGTGAAATTTACCCCGCAACAAAATCCATTTTACTGCGCGCTGCCGTATAACGACAAAGCCTCGACCGGTCATCGCCCCGAAGCGCCGACCGTAGTGCCATGGTTTGCCAAAGCTTATCAGGGACCTGCGGTCTCGACTTGCAAGGGTCATTGGGTCGCGATCCGCAAAGGAAACAAAACGGTTTACGCGCAGTGGGAAGATGCGGGTCCATTTCGGACCGATCATTGGCAGTACGTCTTTGGAAACGAGCGACCGAAACCGAATCTGAACAAAGGGGCAGGACTCGACGTTTCGCCCGCAGTGCGTGATTACCTTGGGTTGAAAGAGACCGACGTGACCGATTGGAAATTTGTCGACTTCGCGCAAGTGCCGACCGGACCGTGGTCGAAACACGGCAATAACAACACGTTCGTGATCAAGGAACGCAACCGCACGACCGCGGTCGTTGAAGGGCCGAAGTTGCCGGCGCCGATTGTCCCCTAACGCGGCGGCTAGGACTCGTTAGGTCTCGAGGCTAAAACAGTTGCGGCTCCTGTTCGGAGCGCACCGCGGGCCCGATGATCGCGCGAATTTTGCCAATCATGTCGCGGAAATCATACGGTTTCTGGATGGTATCGAGGACTCCCGCCTGCAAGATTTCCGAGCGCACCCGAGGCTCGAGATAACCGCTCGCCACGATCACGCGCACCCCCGGTCGGCTCTTCTTCATCTTTAGAAAGACGTCGCGCCCGCTCAGTTTTGGCAGGCCGAGATCGCACACCACGAGCCCGATTTCGTCGCGGTGCAATTCGAACACTTCGAGCGCTTCCTGCCCGTCCTTTGCGACGATCACGCGGTAGCCTTCCGCCTCCAGCATGGTGACGCTGAGATCGCGCAGCATCTCCTCGTCTTCCACGACCATCACGAGCTGCGGCGCCTGCTGCGCTGGTTCGGCGATTCGGCGGATCGACTCCGCCGCCGGCGCATCTAGCGTCTCCATCGGCAGGTAAACAC
>JALYZW010000376.1 GCA_030945725.1 Verrucomicrobiota bacterium
GTGATCTTCGCCGGCTCGTTCTGGTTCGTGCAACGCTTGTTTCCTTAGCACCGGAGCGGCGGCATAATACCGCCGTTCCTTTGGAATAATCCGCCGCTCAGGTTGCTCTTTCTTCCATGAACTCTGAGACACGTTTGGACGGTGGGAAGCTGTTCGGTTACGGGATTCTCTCGGGAGCGCTGGCGGGCGTGGTCATGACGACGGTGATGCTGTTGCTCGCATCGCTCTTCGACGTGGCGACGCCGTTGGTGCTGCTGGGCGATCGCATCTCGGCCTGGCTGCCGGTCGGCCCGTTTCTCAACCTGATGGGGACAGTCGGCGGCTACAATCATATGAAGCAGCTCGGGGTGAGCTCGACGATCATTAGCCAGATCGTCCTCGGCGCGATCGGCGTTTGGATCTATGTCGCGATCGCGCAACGCGGAAACCTATCGCGCGGCTCGCGCCAGTTGTTCGCTGTCTGCCTGTTCATTCTACTTCCGTTGATTGCCAGCGCGGCGCTTCTCTGGCCGGTGCTCGGCACGCATTATTCCGGATTGCCGATGGTTCCGGCGAGCGCGGTGACGCTGGTGGGTTTGCTGGTGGCCTTCGTCGCGTTTGAGCAAACTGCGATTCGCGCCTTTGCCTACCTTAGCAGCGCGCGAAAGGAAGCAGTCGCTCGCCCGGATGAATTCACGCCATCTGTTGGCCGCCGCGCTTTTGTCCTGGGCGGCGTCGGAGGGCTCCTGGCACTTGGCTCCGCGGGAATGCTCCGCCGGTTCTACAAGCTGGCTACGTTCAGCTACGACGGCACGATGTATCGCGGCAAGGATGTGCAAGCCATCACGCCTAACGACAAGTTCTATTGCGTCACGAAAAACGTGGTCGATCCGAAGGTGAATCCTGCGCTCTGGCGGCTCGAGATCGACGGGATGGTGGGCAACAAGCGCACCTTCACGCTGCCTGAAATTAAGGCCATGCCATCGGTCACTCAGGAGACAACGCTGATGTGCATCAGCAACGAAGTCGGTGCCGGCTTGATGAGCAACGCGGTCTGGAAAGGCGTGCCGCTGCGGGCGCTTCTGGAGGAAGCGAACGTCGATCCGAACGGCAAGAAGGTGCTTCTCCACGGCGTGGATAACTACACCGACACTTTCCCGCTCGAGAAGGCGATGAACCCGACGACGCTTGTCGTTTATGAGATGAATGGCGAGCCGCTCCCCGATCGCCACGGCGCGCCGGCGCGCATGATCGTTCCCGGTTACTTCGGCGAGAAGCACGTGAAGTGGATCACGCGAATCGAAGTCACCGGCGAGGAGTCCACTGGCTTCTACGAGAAGCAAGGTTGGGGACCTGACTTCATCGTGCCGACGCGTTCGCGGTTCGATCAGCCGGATGACAACGCGAAGCTAAGTATAGGTGAGATGCCAGACGGGATTCCACTCAAAGGCGTGGCCTTTGCCGGAGATCGTGGCGTGACGAAGGTCGAAGTCAGCTCGGATGATGGGAAGAACTGGGCCGAGGCGAAGATCGATTATCCCGGCACGAAATTGACCTGGGTGCTCTGGAGTTATGTATGGAAGCCGGAGGCGCCGGGCGACTACAAGCTGGTCGTCCGCGCCACGGACAGCACGGGCGCAGTGCAGCAATTCGACGAGAAGCGGAATCAGTATTCGGGCAAAACGGGTCTGCACAAAATCGCGGCGCAGGTCAGCGCTTAGGTTGATTGCCAACGGTCGAGAGCGGTTTGGAAGGGCGGTATCATACCGCCCCTCCGAAAATCTTTGCGCGTCGCAACGTTCTTCTCCTCTGCTTTGGTTCGCTAGTGTCGCGCTGTTGCGGCTGGGGAGAGACTTCGCCGTCGATCCGTTTCTCTGGATCGCCGCAGTCCGGGCGTGACGAGCGAAGCGTTGGACGCGCAGATTCTCACGTCGCTGCGCAGCGAAATCGATGTGCAAGGCCATTGCCATCGCAGGTCGATCATGAAATTCGAGGCCGACGAAAAGCTGCTCAAGAAGATCGGGCTGGAGGTGGAAGTGCTCGATGCCGGCTGTTGCGGAATGGCGGGCGCGTTCGGCTTCGAGAAGGAACACTACGACGTTTCGATCGCGTGTCGAGAACGGGTGCTCCTGCCGCATGTGCGCGCTTCGGGCAAAGAGACGCTCATCGTGGCGGATGGGTTAGCTGCCGCGAATAGATCCGCCAGACGACCGATCGCAAAGCGCTGCACATTGCGCAGGTGATGAAGATCATAGCTAACAAGACGCTGAAAGCGGGAGCCTCCCGCAACGCGACTGCTACTTTCGGGATAAAGGGTGGCGACGCTTTAGGAGCCGGGCTTTACGCAAACGGCACGACTAGCGTAACAAGCTCCACTTTTTCAGGCAATAATGCCACTGGCGGAGCTGGGGGAAACAATCCCGGAGGAACAGCGCGCGGCGGTGGCGTTTATGTGGCCACAACCCTGAACTTAAGTAACAACACAATCGCCAATAATGTGGTCGCAGCCGGCACTCCCCTGGGGCCCACACCGAGGCCGACTCCTGAACCCAGACCAACCCCAATTCCCCCTGCCGGCATCCTGGGTAATATTTCGACGCGGTTGCAGGTGGGGACCGGAAATAACGTATTGTTCGCCGGGTTCATCGTTCAGGGCAACGCCGCGAAGAAAGTGTTGATCCGCTCGGCGGGCGCATCGTTGACGCAGTTTGGATTACTCGGCGCCTTAGGAAATCCACAGCTGGAGCTACACGATTCTAGCGGCATCATCGCTACGAACGATAACTGGCAGAGCACGCAGCTTGGCGGAGTGATCACGTCGGATCAGGTCGCAGAGATTCAAGGCGGGCGCGGCACCGGGCGACCCCGCGGAACCGGCGATAATCGCCACGCTCTCGGCCGGGAGCTACACCGCGATTGTGCAGGGAGTAGGTAAGACCGAGGGAGTAGCGACGGTGGAGGTGTATGACTTGAGTCCGAATAACGGATCGGCATTGGCGAACATCAGCACGCGCGGGCTAATCCGGACCGGGGACAACGTGATGATCGGAGGGTTCATCGTCTCGTCGCAGCCGGCGAAACTTTTGGTGCGCGCCACCGGTCCATCGCTGACGTCCTTTGGGATCGATAACGCACTGGCCAACCCGCAGCTGGAGTTGCATGACGCCAACGGAATTTTGGCGGGAAACGACGATTGGCAGACCACGCAGATCGGCGGAATCATTGCCAGCGATCAATCGGCGGCGATCGTCAACAGCGGGCTAGCTCCGAGTGATGGGAAAGAATCCGCGATCATCGCAACACTAGCGCCGGGTAACTACACCGCCATCGCGCAGGGAGTAGGAGGGATTTCCGGTATCGGATTGGTCGAGGTTTACACGTTGCCCTGAAGACGGCGGCCTTGAACCAGCCGGTCCTCCGGCCGGAGTGCCGATGGGCAAGAGACAGTAGGAGCTCGCGCAGAGGCCGTCACTATCCGACACCACGGCGATTCTGAGGGCGGAGCACCGATAAATCGATCGCGCCAATCACCGAAACGTGCGACAATCTCGCCTATGATGCACGAGTTTCTCTCGGCTCATCGTGATCGTTTGATCGCGCTTTGTCAGGACAAGGTCGCGGAACGGGCCGCTCCCAAGGCCACCGCGCTCGAACTGGTGCATGGAATTCCGATGTTCCTAGACCAACTGATCAAGACACTGCGGATCGAGCAGGGTGTCGAGCCGATGCGAAGCCGGCGAGTGTCCGGGATTACCGGTGGAGTAAATGCGGTGACCTCAGAATTAGGCGAAGCGGCGGCCCAGCACGGGCGCGAGCTTTTGGAAGGCGGTTCGACCGTGGAGCAGGTGGTGCACGATTACGGCGACCTGTGCCAGGCAATCACCGATTTGGCGTTTGAATTAAATGAGCCGATCGACATCGACGAATTCCGGACCCTGAACCGTTGTCTCGATAACGGGATCGCTGTCGCCGTGACCGAATTCAATTATCAACGCGACTTCGTGGTGGCGGAAAAAAGCGCGGAGATGGTGAACGAGCGTCTTGGCTTTTTTGCGCACGAACTGCGCAATTTGCTCAACAGCGCCACGCTCGCACTGACCGCAATCAAGACGGGCGATATCGGCGTAAATGGGGCCACCGGGGCAGTTCTGGACCGGAGCCTGGTGGGGCTTCGCAATCTAATCGATCGATCGCTCTCTGAAGTGCGAATGACGGCAGGGATGCCGGTGTATAACCGGTTGTTTTCTCTCTCGGACTTCATCGCCGAGATCAAAGTCTCCGCGTCGCTGGAGGCCCAGGTGAAAGAATGCGGCCTCCAAGTTGCGGATGTGGATCCGCGACTCGCGATCGACGCGGACCGGGATTTGTTGTCGTCCGCGGTCGGCAATTTGTTGCAGAACGCGTTTAAGTTCACTCATCCGCGGTCCGAGGTGACATTGAATGCGTTCGCGATCGCCGATCGGATTCACATTGAGGTGGCAGACTGCTGCGGCGGCCTGCCGGCAGGTGATGGGGAGAAGATGTTTGAGCCGTTCACCCAAGCGGACGAAGAGGATCGAAGCGGGTTGGGACTCGGGCTCGCGATTTCCCGGCGCAGCGTGGCGGCTAACAATGGAACTCTGAGCGTTCGTGACATGCCTGGGGAAGGGTGTGTGTTCACGATTGACCTCCCTCGCCATTCGCTGGCCGAGCTTTCCTCGAACGCCGCTCCGATTTTCGCCGCACCGCGGCTGTAGTGTTTTTACTGCGGCAGGATTCGTCCTCGCCCAGTCGCACGTGGTCCGGATTTATCGCGCAAACCGCGTACGGCGCGTGCCGGTCGTGAGCAAATGTGCTGGCTATGCGGCGACGGCTGTCTGAGAACGAACCGTGGCGGTGATCGGAATTACGGGCGGAATCGCGACGGGGAAGTCGGCTTTTTGCGCGGCCTTGGGTGAGGTCTCGGGCGGGACTTTTTTTGATGCGGACCGCGCGGCGCACGAGCTGTCGCAGAATGACGAGGAGGTGAGGGGCCTGATCGTCTCCGAGTTCGGCCCGGAAGCATACAAGACGAACGGCGACTTGAACCGGGCCCTGATCCGATCAATAGTGTTCGCCGACGCGGGAAAGAAACGCGCGCTGGAGCAGATCCTGCATCCGCGCATCCGTCGTCAGTGGAATTCCGAAGCCGATCGCCGGCGCCATTCCGCCGAACTCTTTTTCGCCGACATCCCGCTTCTTTATGAAACCCAAGGTGAAATTTTGTGCGACCGCGTGGTGGTCGTGGCCTGCTCTGCTGAGGTGCAGAGGGAACGCCTGATGAAGCGGATGGGGATCGAGCGCGGCAACGCCGAGGCGATGATCGCCGCGCAGATGCCGCTGGAGGAGAAGATCCGGCGCGCCGATCACGTGGTGTGGAATAACGGACCGCGCGCGGTGCTTTCCGCGCAAGCGGCGCGGTTGGTGAAGCTTTGGGAAGGGAATTGATGGACGAGAATCTTGAGACGGAAT
>JALYZW010000028.1 GCA_030945725.1 Verrucomicrobiota bacterium
CATCGGAGTCAGCTCCGCAAAAATGGCCTTCACGCCGCAAGGCGTCCCGACACAGGGGCTGGGCTTCGCGATTCCGGCCGACACCGTCCGAACAAGTGTCGCCGACTTTATGAAAATCGCGCAAGGCCAACCGCCGCCGAAAAGCACGCCGAGTGCGGCGGAGGCGCCCGGCTCAGGTGCGGAACGGCTCTTCGGCATCCAACTGCAAAATCTGACGCCGGATCTGACTGAAGCGCTCGGGCTCGCCGCCGGGAAGGGCGTTCTGATTAGTGGCGTCGAGCACGATAGCCCCGCCGATCGCGCCGGCATCCAGCGCGGGCTGGTTCTTTACCGGATCGCGAAATACAACGTGAGCTCGGTCAAGCAGGTTGAGTCATTGCTCGCTCGCGCGCGCAGCGGGACGACGGTGGACTTTGCGGTCGGCATCATCCGCGCTGATGGTCAGGGCCAGCGCGTCGTGAATGTGAGTCTCGCGGCGCGGTGACGGAAATTTCTCGCAACGCCGGCGCGATTCGATTGTCTCAAGAAATTAGGATTCCATGATCAAGGTCG
Organism: Verrucomicrobiota bacterium; assembly: GCA_030945725.1. Classification (GTDB taxonomy): domain Bacteria; phylum Verrucomicrobiota; class Verrucomicrobiia; order Chthoniobacterales; family UBA10450; genus JALYZW01. The sequence continues at coordinate 553 of JALYZW010000028.1, forward strand.
AAAACCTGACAAAACGTTACGCGGGCCACACGGCGATTCGTGACCTGAATTTCGAAGTGGGCAAAGGCGAGATCATGGGATTTCTGGGCCCGAACGGCGCGGGCAAAAGCACGACGATGCGGATCCTTTCGAGCTTTATGCCGCCGACTTCCGGCCGCGCGACCATTGCCGGGTTCGACATTTTCGAGCAATCGCTGCAGGCGCGTGCGCACCTTGGCTACATGCCAGAAAACGTGCCGCTCTACGGCGAAATGCGGGTGACCGAGTACCTCGATTACCGCGCGGCTTTGAAGGGCGTGCCGCATCGGCGGATCTCGGAGCGCGTCGGCGACGTGAAGGAACTTTGCGGGCTGAAAGAGGTGGAGAAAAAGTTGATCAGCAGCCTGTCGAAAGGCTATCGGCAGCGCGTCGGGCTCGCCGATGCGCTGGTGCACGAACCCGATCTCCTGATTCTCGACGAGCCGACCAGCGGGCTTGATCCAAATCAGATCCGCCAGGTGCGCGACCTGATCAAGAACCTGGGGAAACAGCACACGATCCTGCTCTCGACGCACATTCTGCCGGAGGTGGAGATGACCTGCAGCCGCGTCATCATCATTAACAAGGGACGGATCGAAGCATGTGATACGCCAGAGAACTTGTTAGGCCAAATTCGGACCGCGGGAGGCGTCGTGCTCGAAGCGAAGGTGAACGGCGACAATGGCTCGGAAGAACTGGCCAAGATCCCCGGCGTTCGCGATGTGATTATGACGGAGGACGGCGGGTGGAAGGTTTTCGCATTGCGCGTCGAAGCAGATACTGACGTCCGCGAAGAAGTGTTTCGGCTTGCCGCGGACCGGCACTGGATTGTACGCGAATTAACTCAACGGAAGGCGACGCTCGAAGATGTGTTCGTCGAGATCACACACCCCGATGCGGTTTAGGAGATCACGGGTGAAAGTGGCACTTGGTCGTCATCCCGAGTCGTGCAGTCGGCGAGCGATCTCGCCCATTCAGGCGCCGCGTGTGCGTCGTGGAAGGGCGGCCATCACGCGAGGGCCTCGTGGCGGCCGTTCCATGTACGATGATCGTCGTGCTTTTGTGAGGTCCTTCGCCGTCTGCGCGGCTCAGGATGACAGCTGGGCGGCGGCCGCGGTCTTACCGTCAGCTACGGGTTTGGCCTAACAAGTTATGCGTAAATTTTTTGTTCTGCTGGCGCGCGAGGTGCGGAGCTATTTCTACTCGCCGATCGCGTACATCGTGCTCGTCTTTTTCCTGCTCGTGAGCGGGATCGATTTCTATTTCCAGCTCTCCTTCATGAATCAGCGTCCCGTGAGTTACACGGTGCAGGAAGCGTTCTTTAACTCGGTCTTCTTCTGGTTCGCCTTTGTGCTCATTTTTCCGCTCATCACGATGCGACTGTTCGCGGAGGAATTTAAACTCGGCACGATCGAGCCGCTCATGACTGCGCCGGTGCGCGACTGGCAGGTTGTGCTTTCGAAATTTTTTGGCGCGCTCGTCTTCTATATTGTGCTCTGGCTGCCAACGCTGCTCTACTTCGCGATCTTCCAGGCGGTCACGCATCAGGCGGCCGCGAACTCGCTCGGCGCCTACGGTGGCGCCTACCTCATGCTTCTGCTGCTCGGCATGTTTTATCTGTCGGTCGGATGCCTCGCGTCGGTCATGACGAAGAACCAGATCATCGCCGCGATCATTTCTTTTTGTGTGATCACGATGCTGTTTTTCCTCGGACTGGTGTCGTTCATCCTGCTCGACATCAGTTCCACGACCCGACAATTGCTGGGCTACTTTTCGGCGATCGAGCAGATGGGCACACTGTCGCGCGGCGAAATCGATACACGCCCGATGGTGCTCTATCTGAGCATGACAATTGTGATGCTGACACTCACGCATCAGATTTTCCAATCTCGCAAATGGAGGCTCTAGACGATGGCCGCTGAGACCACGCCCGCCGCTGCGCCGATGAAAAAAATCCGCCGCCTCCAAATCGGCGTGAACGTGCTCGTGCAGGTCGCGCTGCTCGTCTTCCTCGCGCTGATGGTCAATTACCTCGGCTTCGAGCACTACCGCCGCTGGGACTTCACTCGCGACAAGAAGTTCGAGCTCTCCGACAAGACGAAACGCTTCCTCGCTTCGATGAAGGGCAAGGCGCGCGCGACGGTTTTTTTCTCGCCGAACAATCCGATCACGAACGACGTACAGACCCTGCTGACGGAATATCAGTACGCCGCCAAAGGGAAGCTGGACGTCGAGAACATCGATCCGGAACGTAATTTTTCCCGCGCCAAAGAAGTCTTCGACAAATACAAAGTGGTCAGTGAAGAGAGCCTCGTCATTCTCGATTACGACGGCCGGAGCAAAACCGTGAAGGCGTCGGAGATGGCGGAAGTTGATCCGGGAAATCCGATGCTCGGCGAGCAGCCGAAAGTCGCGGCCTTCAAAGGCGAACAAGCGCTCACTAGCGCGCTGATCGATCTGGTCGAGGGAAAGAAAAATCTGGTCGGATACGTGCTCGGCCACAAGGAGCCGGTGATTTCCGATGCGCCGCCTCCTTCGCCGATGATGCCGCCGCAGCAACAGCAACCAGCGAGCCCGATCGCGGTGCTGAAGATGTTCATCGAAAACGAGAACATCAAATTTCAGGAGCTGACTCTGTCGGAATTGCCGGCGATCCCCGAGGACATCAAGACGGTCTTTATCGACGGGCCGCAATATGATTTTTCGGATCGCGAGATGAAAATGCTGCGCGACTTCTGGGAGAAACAGGGGCGAATTTTGTTGCTGCTCGACCCGGCGGCGAAGACGCCGAAACTGGATGCGTTCCTGAGCGACCTCGGCGTGCGCGTGAATGACGATCGGCTGATGGCGATGATGAAAACCGGCATCCAGGAAATCGCTCGGGTCCGCGACGTGGTTGGGCGCTACCTGCCGGACACGCCGATCACAAAACGGTTGGGCGATGTTCGCGGGATGTTCGTGGGCGGGACTTCTTCGCTCACGCTCGATCAAGCGCGCGTCCAAGCCGGCAACGTGAAATTACAGCCGCTGATCGAGGCGCAAAAAGGGTACTGGGCGGAAACGGATTATAACTCGACCGACGCGACGAAGATGCAGGAAAACGCGGTCAAGAATTCCGGTGCGCCGCTCGTCTTCGCAGCGTCAGTGGAAAAAGGCGGGAGCGGCGATGACCGCGTGCAGACAAATTCCTCGCGGCTGGTGGTGGTCGCAAATTCGTCCTTCGTGCAGGACGCGGCGCTGACGCAGGACCAACAAGCGCTCGACTTCGTTTCGGCGAGCGTGAACTGGCTGATGAACCGCGAGCAATTGATCGGCATCGCGCCGAAAGTGCCGAAGACGCTGACCTTCACCCTGGACGAAAGCGCACTGCGGAATTTGCGGTGGTTGATTCTGGTTCTGATGCCGCTGGTGCCCGCGGTGATTGGCGGCGCGGTCTGGTGGCAGCGACGCGCGTAGCTGTCCGGTTGCCATGAAAACGCGCACGACGGTTCTTCTCCTGCTGGTCGCGATCGCGGTCGCCGCCTACGTTCGCTTTTACGAGCGCGATCGGCCGAACACTGCGGAAGCGCAGCGGCAGGCGCAGAATGTGGTGAATTTCGATCGGGATAAGGTCGACGGGATCACGATTCAAAACGGCGACGACCGCGTCGAACTGCGCCGGCAAGCTGCGAAGTGGCGGTTGGAAGCGCCGATCAAAGACCAGGCCGACGCCGGCGTGATCAATGCACTCCTGTCGGATCTGGACGGGTGGCAAAAGTACGACACGATCTCGGCGAAGGAACTGGACGGAGACAAGAATCGGCTGAACGAATTCGGCGTCGGGAAAGCGAAGTTGCGCCTGAAATTGTCCGGCAAGGATATGCCGGCGGAGATTCTGATCGGGAAAGACGCGGCGCTGGAAGGCAAGGTCTACGTGCGGCTGGACAATTCGCGGGATGTGTTTCTTGCCGCGAAAAATGTGCGCGACGATATCGCGAAAAAGCCGGAGGAATTCCGCGACAAAAAATTAACCGATCTGACCACGGCGCAAATTTCGCGCGCGATCCTGAAGACGCCGGCCGGTGAGATGGAGGTGCAGAGAACGGGCGAGCAATGGGAGATCGTGCGGCCGCTGCGCGCGAGAGCCGACAACCAAAAAGTGGGCGATCTCCTGGCACAAGTGACAACCGCACGGATCGAACAATTTGTGGCCGACGACCACGGAGATTTGCATGCCTACGGACTCGCGGAACCGCGCGGCGCGGTGACGTTGTTTACGGCCGACGATAAGCAGGGCCAAACGCTGCAAATCGGCGCCGCCGAGGAAAAGACGAAGGAACAGGTTTATGTGCGATTCGCGGCGCGCGGCGCGATTTATACGCTGCCGAAAAAAATCGAAGAACTTCTCAACACCAAGCCCGCTGATTTGCGCGATCGACATCTCGTTCGCGTCGATACGAATGTCCTCGATCGGCTAACGATCGAGGCGCCCGGGAAAATGAAAACGGTGCTAGCGCGCGACGGCGAGAAATGGAAAATCGCGAACCGGAACAATCAAACGGCGAACGGGAGCGAGGTCACGCGGTTGCTTGAAACGCTGAAGAACGAACAGGTAACGCGGTTCGTAGCGGATGTCGCGTCGGACCTGCCGAAATACGGCCTCGATCAACCGCAACTGCAGGTCACGTTCAGTTCGTTCGCATCGGAAAATACGGCCGAGAGCAAGGCGGGCGAACATGCGTTTGCGACGATCAAGTTTGGCCGCGTGGAGGGCGAAGAACTGTTCGCGCGAGTGGGCGAGGAGCCATTCATCGTCGCGGTCCGTCGTGGATTGCTGGATAACATTTTCGCCGATCCGCTGCAGTGGCAGGAACTGGGCGTGTTCAACTTCAAGCCGGAGCAAATCCACCGCCTCAGTGTCACGAGCGATCGCGAGATAACGCTCGTCCGCGGCGCAAATAATGAGTGGGCCTCCGTCAACGCATCCGGGCTGATCGCGGGGCCCAATGTGCAGTCGCTGCTCAATACGCTCTCGAGCTTGCGCGCGGTCCGCTGGACGGGCGCGGCGATTCCGGCGCACGCTTTCGACCAGCCGCAGATCACCATCACTTTCACGACTTCGTCGGACGATAAACAATCGCACAAGTTGGTCATTGGCGGGCCGGCTGGAAACGCGATGTGGTTTGCGAAAACGGACGAACACGAAGGGGCATTCGTGCTGAGCAATCCGGATTTCCAGGCGCTCCGGCTCCGGCTCGACAGTGGCGTCCCGGCATCGCCGACCCCCGCGGCCGCTTCTCCGAGTCCGAGCGGAGCGGCCACGCCCAAGCGCTAGCGCTCAGGCGCTGCCTTGTTTCGCGCTTCGAGTTGGTCCAGCCCGTCCACTTGCGGCTCTGGGACAAGTTCGACGGGCGGACCGTCCAAGGCCTGGGCAAGCTCTGCATCTGAGACGTCAAAAAGCAGAATCGACGATCCTGCTTCTGCGATCGGGACGCGATGCCGCAAGGCAGAGCAGAGACGCGCGAAGCGCAGTTGACGAAAAAACAACAGACGCGCCGCACGCCCGGGGTCGGCGGCCGGCGGAGCGGGCGGAGCGAATTCTGACCGCAGGAGTTGATAGAGACTTTCGTACGGCGCCGCCCACGCACCCATCGGCCGCGCGTAGACTTGCTGCAGGGTAGTCGCGCTGATGCAGTAGAGCCCGCCACGCAAGGCTTCTGGGCGGCCATCAGACGTCGGCGAATTATTGCCCAACATGATCGCGTTGGTCCCATAATGCTCCGGCTTCCCGGTACCAAAGTAGGCGAGATAAATCGGCGCCTCGGGCCCAGGGTGATGCTGTCGATCATCCAGCAATTTCTTCAGCGCCGGCAAGTCCTGGCCCCAATCGAGCGAGCTGTCGACGAGATGTTTGTAACCGGTGCGCGGTCCACCGGCCGCTTCGTTGAAATAAGCGAGGTAATCGGGCGCGATTACGATCGCCTCGGCGATCTGCCAGACGACCAGGAGTGGGACGAGGGCCGCAGCCCAGCGGAGATCGCGCGACCGGAAAAACCAGGCGCACGCGCCGCAACTGACGAAGAGGACAGGATAGATCGGCAGGATGTGGCGGTGACCGATGTTCAACCGCGCGCTCACCGCGAAGGCGCCATAAACAAGCAGGAGCGACCAGAGCGGTGCGAGGCGGTAGAAGACATCGCGGACCCGTGCGCGGTCGGAATCCGGTCGGCGCTGCCAAAGGATCGCAGCAATGGCCGCCATGATGAGCAAGCCGAGCATGGGCAGCGGCGTCTTGTAGAAAAAGCTCCGCAAAAAGAAATCGGGGAAACCGATCAGGCTCCAATTCCCATCGAGGAACGCGGGCCGAAAATCTGAATTCGATCGAACGTAGGCGAGCCCGAAGAGATA
>JALYZW010000054.1 GCA_030945725.1 Verrucomicrobiota bacterium
GCTCTTCTCCGCGCCGCGAGGGCGCCTATCCTGGCGGCGGTGCTGCGCGTAGAATGGAATCCGCGCCTGCGCAGCGCGGCCGGCCGGGCCCATTACACCGAGCGACTGATCTCACTCAACCCGCGGCTGCACGAACACGGCGCGCTCGAAATCGACCGCACCTTACGCCACGAGCTCGCGCACCTGCTCGCACATTCTCGCGCAGGGCGCCGCCGCCTTTCGCCACATGGTCCCGAGTGGCGCCGCGCCTGTAGGGACGTGGGAATTCCGGACGCAACGCGCTGCCACACGCTTCCCTTTCCGGTGCACCGTCGACGCGCGCGTTTTCTTTATCGCTGCCCGAAGTGCGCTCGTGAATTTCCGCGGGTCCGGCTCATTCGGCGACGTCTGGCATGCCTCGCGTGCTGCCGCGCTTATCATGGCGGAAAATTCTCGCGCACCGCGCAACTTCAGCTTGTGAGCAGCGTGAACCAAGCTAATCTTTCCCGCTCTTCGCGTAGAAGCCTTATGATGAAATTACTTCCGTTGGTTGCCGGCCTGGTCTTCTGCGCCGGCTCCGCTTTCGGTTACACCACCGAGGGCCACGCCTGGACGAAAGATCGCACCGTCGTTATGCAAATCAGCATGGCCCAGCGCGACGTTGACTTCGGCAAACTGACTGACGGCTTTACGTTTTCAGAATCAGCCGCGGACGCTTTCAATACTTGGAACAATTACCTGCCGCACCTGCATTTCCGCACGGTGATTAATTCAAGCGTTGCGAACGCGGGCGACGACGCTGAAAATTCCGTGTTTTTCTCCGACACGATTTATGGCGAGCTGTTCGGCACAGGCGTCCTCGCCGTGACGCTGCGAAACGGTCGCCCTTCAGGCCTGACCGAAGCGGACGTCATCTTCAATCAAAACAAGCCGTTCGATTCCTATCGCGGGCCACTACAAACCTATCGCGGCCTCCCGACGGCTTACGATTTTCATCGCGTCGCGCTGCACGAATTCGGACACGTCCTCGGCCTCGATCATCCGGACAAAGCGAACCCGCCGCAGACCGTCACCGCGATCATGAACTCCATCGTAAGTGATATTGATTCGCTTCAGCAGGACGATATCGACGGCGCCCAAAGCTTGTATGCATCGGGCCCGGCCTACTTGGCCACGGCCTCCGCGCCGGACCTCGTGAACCTTTCGACGCGCGCCTTCGTCGGGTCCGGCGATAACACGCTCATCGGTGGCTTCATTATCCAGGGTTCACAGCCGGCGACCGTCGTTCTGCGCGCGATCGGTCACTCCCTCGTCGCGTTCGGGATCAACAATCCTCTGCTCGATCCGGTGATCGAACTGCATGACTCGACCGGTGCCCAAATCGCGACGAACGACGACTGGGTGGATGACGCGAACGCGCAGACGATCGCGAGTTACCACCTCGATCCGGTCGAGAGCACGGAGTCGGCTTTGGTCGCAACGCTGAAGCCCGGGAGCTACACCGCCGTCGTGCGTGGATTCGATAACGGGGACGGTAACGTCACCGGCACGGGACTCGTCGAGCTGTATGATCTGCGGACGAACGCGAGCCGCGCGGGCAATATCTCATCGCGCGCCCAAGTCTTCACCGACGCGAACGTTTTGATCGGCGGTTTCATCGTCGGAAGTGGCCCGTCGAAGCCGGTCGTGGTCCGCGCGATCGGCCCGTCGCTGGCCGCGTTCGGTGTCGCCGGCGCGCTGATTGATCCGACTCTCGAGCTCCGCGATGCGTCGGGGAATTTGGTGCAGGCAAACGACAACTGGCCGCAAGGTCCCGACGCCGCGTTGATCCAGAAAGAAAATCTCGCGCCGACCAGCCCGTCCGAATCGGCGCTTCAGTCGACGCTCAATCCGGGCAGCTACACCGCCGTCGTCCGCGGCGCCAACAACGGTACCGGCGTTGGTCTCGTCGAAGTTTACGATCTGACCACCGCGCCGAATTAATCCGGCGCGCGCGCGTCGAAAGGGACCATGCGACGCTGGATTTTGCTCGGCGCGCTCGCCATTGACACTGCCCTCGCGGTGCGCGCATTTGGGTTCGCCCTTGAGGGACAAGCGTGGCCGCAGGACACGAATGTCGTCATGCAGCTTTCGCTCGGCAGCAAGAACGGTCCGCTGATTGACGGGTTCGCGTCGTTCAATCAATCGGCGGAGGACGCGCTCGCCACCTGGAACGGGCAGCTCATGCATCTGAAATTTGGCGTGGTGCGCGACTCCACCGTTTCCGCCCGCAGCGGCGACCGGCAAAATTCCGTCGTCTTTTCAAATACGATCTTCGGCGATTCCTTCAGCGCCAATACGCTCGCCGTGACGCTGCGTCTGTTTCAGCGGGCCACGCTCGTAGAGGCGGACGTGATTTTTAATAACGCTCAACCGTTCAATTCTTATCGCGGGCCGCTCCAGCGAGCACAGAGCGGCGGAACGCTGAACGACCTGCACCGGATCGCGCTGCACGAGTTCGGCCATGTGCTCGGGCTCGATCATCCCGATCAGGCAAACCAAAATGTCGTCGCGGTGATGAACTCGCATCAAAGCGACATCGATGCGTTGCAAGCCGACGACATCACCGGCGGACAGTATCTTTATGGGGCGACGCCGCCGGCTGCGACGCCCACCCCGCCACCAAATGCGGCCGATAATCTCGTGAACATTTCGACGCGCGCGTTGGTCGGCACGGGCGAGCGGGTTTTGATCGGCGGATTCATCGTGCAAGGTGCGCAGCCATCCGCGTTCGTGATTCGTGCGATCGGTCCCTCCCTTGCGACAAACGGCGTCACCGGTACCCTTGCCGATCCAGTCCTCGAATTGCGAGACGCCGCGGGCAATCTCCTGCAATCCAACGACGACTGGCGCGCCGGCCCCGACGCGGCAGCTATTCAAAGCAACGGCCTGGCGCCGGGCGACGATCGCGAGGCCGCTCTCCTGGCCAACCTGGCCGCCGGTGACTACACGGCAATCGTCTACGGCTATGCCGACCAGACTGGCGTCGGCCTCGCCGAAATCTACGACCTCCAGGCGACCGCCGGCCGGAACGCAAACATCTCGACCCGCGCCGCAGTCTTAACGGACGACAAGGTAATGATCGCGGGTTTCATCGTCGGCGGCGATCGCACGAAGCCGGTCGTCGTCCGCGCGCTCGGACCGTCACTGGGGAATTTCGGAATCTCTGGCCCGCTCGCGGACCCGACTCTCGAACTGCGTGATTCGAACGGCAATCTGCTGACCTCGAATGATGATTGGCACGACGGGCCAGATGCAGCGTTAATCCAGAACGAAGGACTCGCGCCATCGCACGATTACGAATCTGCGTTGCAACAAACCGTGAACCCGGGGAACTACACCGCGATTGTGCGCGGCTTCGACAACGGCACGGGCGTCGCGTTAGTCGAGGTGTACGATCTTAGCCCGCCGCCTAACCAGTAATCGCTCGCGCCGCTAGAGGTCGCGATCCGTGTCGTCACTTTTGCCGGCCTTTTGACCACGCAATTTGGCCTGGATGAAGAGGTCGATGTCGCCATCCATCACGCCTTGCACATCGCTCGTCTCCGCGCCGGTCCGGTGATCTTTCACCATTTGATACGGCTGGAAAACGTAAGAGCGGATCTGGCTGCCCCAGGCGACATCGCCCTTCTCGCCATACTGGCGATCGATCTCCGCGCGCTTCTTGTCCAGCTCCAGTTCATACAGCTTCGCCTTTAACATCTTGATCGCGAGTTCGCGGTTGCGCCCCTGGCTCCGCTCCGCCTGACAAGCGACCACAATGCCGCTCGGCTTGTGCACGATGCGCACCGCGGTCTCGACTTTGTTTACGTTCTGTCCACCTTTCCCGCCCGCGCGATACGTATCGACTTCGATGTCCGCCGGATTGATTTCGATCGGCGCGGATTCCGCGATTTCCGGCACGACATCGACGCTGGCGAACGAAGTGTGCCGCCGTTTGTTCGCATCGAAGGGCGAGATCCGCACCAGCCGATGCACGCCGCGCTCTGAGTTGAGATAGCCGTACGCATACTCGCCGCCGACGAGAAACGTGGCCGATTTGATTCCCACTTCTTCGCCGGTCTGAATGTCGATCGTCTGCGAGGTGAATCCGCTGCGCTCAATCCAGCGGCCGTACATCCGCAGCAACATGTCGGCCCAATCGCACGATTCCGTCCCGCCGGCGCCGGAGTGAATGGTCACGAACGCGTTCGAGCCATCGTTTTCGCCGGAAAGGAATTGCCGCAGTTCAAACGCCTCCAGTTGTTTCAGCAATCGTGCGTGTTCCGCGCCGACCTCGCGGTCCGCCTGTGCACGCTGCGCGCCGTCCGGTTCTTCCGCCGCGAGTTGGAGCAACGCCTCGAAATCATCCATCGCTCGCTCGAGGTCGCGCAGCGGATTGAGCAGCGAGCGAATGCGCGAGACTTCCTCCACGTCGGCCTGCGCGCGCTCGCGATTCGACCAGAAATCGGCGCCGCTCATCCGCGCCTCGAGCGCGCCTAGTTGTTCCTGGAGCCTGGCGACGTCAAAGAAACCTCCGCAGCTCGCGCACGCGCAACTTCAGAGCTTCTGCGTCAATTTC
>JALYZW010000092.1 GCA_030945725.1 Verrucomicrobiota bacterium
CTGCCACGAGGTCCCTCGACTTCGCTCGGGATGACAGTCTTTTTCGCCATGGTCGACCGATGAGTTTTCGTCCTCGGGTGGCGGTCGTTTTCGGAAACGCGCCCGAATCTTTATCGTCGTTGTGCGGCATCTCGCTCGCCGAACGACTCCTGCGCGTGCTGCAACGGCTGGGATTCACCCGTGCGATCATTATCGCGATCACGTCGGAGTTACGGACGGAGTTATCGCGTTCTTCGTGGGCGCGGGCCGGAGTGACGCTGGCGTTCGCCGAATCTGGTGACGCGGTCGCCGACGTCCTCCAAGTGCTAACAAAGGAAGACTCCCCCGCCGCGATCGTTCGTGCGGATTACTATTATGATCCGCGCCTTCTCGGCGCACTGATGGGGGCTGCGGTGCCATCATTTCTCGTAGAATCAGACGCGCGGCGGAACGGAAGCGGCTCCGCTTTGATCACGCGCGATTGGCTGAGCGCGCGGGACCAACGCGCACATTTTTGGAGCGATCTGGAAGCGGCGGCGGCCGCGGACGAAATCGCGCTCATCGGCGTCTCCGAGCAGCCCGCTTACCTCGCGAGCATGCGGCGCGAGATTACGCCGGAGGCCTTCCGGGTTGCGACTGCAGCCGACCGGCGAGCGGCCCAAAAAGTGATTCTCGACGGCGCGCAAAATGGGACGCTCGATATTCCGGCTATCGTTCATGCGCCACTGGAAACGGCGATTGTTTCGCGGCTTTGTCGCACTTCGGTAACGCCGAACCAGGTGACGTTCGCTACGTTTGTGATTGGGGTCGTGACAGCCGGGCTCTTCGCCTGCGGACATCTCTGGTCAGGTCTCATCCTGGCGTTGGCGATTGGCGTCCTCGACGGCGTCGATGGGAAGCTCGCGCGCGTTAAAGTTGAAACGACGGAGCTCGGCAGTTGGGAACACTCGCTCGATTATGTCGTGGAGTTCGCGTGGTGGACCGCCTTGGCGTTCCACTTCGAGCGCGCCGGAGAATTGCCGCATGTCTTTGGATTGCTCCTGCTGTTTTTTGTTTCTGATGCCGTTGGGCGGCTGGCGAAGCGGGCGGTGAAGCAGCGTCTCGGTCGGAACCTCGATGACGTGAGCACGTTCGATCGGTGGGTTCGTTACGTGGCTGGACGGCGCAACATTTACGTTTGGATTTTCGCGACCGGACTTTTGCTCCATCAGGCGGCGACCGCGTTTGCCTGGATTTGCTGGTGGAGTGTCGCGAGCTCCGCGATCTACGCGATCCGCGCCGTGCAAATCGCGATCGCAGCTAGACCACGGCAGCCGGCTCCGCCACGACAGGCGGCGCTCTGAATGCGTCGCGCACCACTCCCGGCACGCGCGCGGCACGTGAGAGAATTTCTTTCCCGATCACGCGCACCGGCTGATCGACGAGCAGCGATGTGCTGACCGCGCAATACACGCCGCATCCTTTCTGGCACGGCTTCTTCCGGTAGTTCTCGTGCAAATCGTCGAGCGTGATGTCGAGGATGTGTTTGTCCGTGTGCACCATGCTGCAGATCCAGAATTTTCCCTGCGCTGAAACGAAGAAAAGTTTGTAGCCCGCCATGCAGGTCCACTCCGTCGGCCCGCCGCGCAGCAGACTCCGCTGATAATTCAGGATCGCTTCGTTCGTGTGAATTTTCTCGCCCGCGCGTTTTCGTTCGATCAGGGAGTCGACAAACTCCTCCAGCTCCTCGCGCGAACCGCGTTCCACGCGGAAGCGACTGGTCGGGTCAGCGTGCACGAGCCGCACTTCCGTCGGGATGCCACGCGAGAGGCCGGTCTCGAGCACGGCCTTCGATTCCGGCAGCGTATCCTGACAAATCACGCCGGTGATGTGCAGGCTGATTTTCGAGTCGCGAAAATAATCGAGCTTCGGAAGGATGGTCTTGAACGACTTCTTGGTCACCGGGCTCGGTGTCATTCGGTCGACGCTGATCTGCATGACCTGCAGTCCAGCCTCTTCCAAATCGGCGAGCAGTTTGCGGGTGAGGAGGAATCCGTTCGTCGTCAGGCTGGTCGCGAAGTCGAGCTCGCGGCAATAACGCACGATCTCAACGATGTCGGGATGCAGCAACGGTTCGCCCCCCACGAGCGCGATCCGCATCGTGCCGAGATCGCGGATTTTCCGGATCCAGATTTTCAGATCAGCCAGCGACGGGTGCGGCCGGCTGTTGTCGTATTCTGTGCAGTAGGAGCAATTCAGATTGCACCGGTCCGTGATGTACAAACTGCACTGCAGCGGTTTGCGGTCGAAAAGGCGCTTGCCCGATTCGAGCACATTATAGCCGGAGAATTCCCGGCCGATCTTATCGAGCAACTTCATCGGAACGCTAACGAACGGAAGAAACCTTACGGGCGAGACTGTCAGCTGTCACTCAGAATACCGTTCCGTCATCCCTCGACTTCGCTCGGGATGACGGAACTTTGATTGCTACGTGTTTGGCTCAGGCACTTGAGCCGCGCAGCGTCGCGACTGGGGCTAATTGGCCGGCGCGCCGCGCGGGAACGTAACTGGCGATGAAAACCGCGATGATCGCGAGCACGGCCGCCCAAAAGTAATGACGCCAATTCCACGCGACCAGAAAATGGTTCGCGTAGAGCAGTCCGCGGACACGGATCGGAATGTGCGAAACGCCCCAGGTCATCAACGCGCCCAGCGCGCAGCCGATGACCGATCCCGCCACTGCGATCATCGCGCCCTGCCAGAGAAAAATGGAACTGATGTCGCTGCGCCGATAACCGATCGAACGGAGGATCGCGATCTCCTTGATCTTCGAAAGTACGGTCATCGTGAGCACGTTGAAAATCCCGAAACCCGCGAGCAGAATAATCAAGGAAACGGTGATCGCGGCGGAGAGCCGGAGAGTCAGAAAAAGCTGGAGGTTCCCTTCTTCGCGTTCCTGCCAACTTTCCGCCTGATGCTGGAAGAGGCTTTCGAAATGCGTCGCCAGCGCGGGCGCGCGATCGGCGTCGCGCAATTTGTAGATGATCATCGAGGCGGGAAAAGGTTTGTGGAGCAGACGTTGCGCGACTTTCGCGTGCGCATAAACGCGGCCCGCATCGACCGCGCCGACGCCGCTGCGCGCGATCGCCGCGACGGTGAAGCGCCAGAATTCGCCGCCGGGAGCAAGGAGCTGAATGTTGTCGCCGGCATTGACTCCGAGCGTGGCGGCAAGGCGCGCCCCGACGATGACGGTGGTCGGATTGTTTCGGAAATCGTCGAGCTTCCCGTCGACGATTTGTCGCGCCAGGTCGGTTGTTTGCAAGTGCGGCGCGGGCTCGATACCGAAGAGATCGACGGTCGCGTTTTCGAATCCGGCGCGCGCGCTCAACGTTCCGCGCAAGACCGGCGAACACGAAACGACGTTCGCGAATTGCCGGCTGACGCGCATGATTTCCGCGGCATCGGTGATTCCTTCGGTCGCGCGGCGGCGACTCGCGTTCGCGTTCTTCGGGCCCGCGAGCAAGGCGTTCGAGACCGGCTGCAGACTAGCGCGCAGGACAAGCGCGCCGTTGCTGCCGAGCGTGGAGTGGATGAAATCATTCGCGAATCCCTGCGTCTGCGCCTGCGTGCAGATGAAAATCGCGACGCCGAAAACCACGCCCGAAAGGCTGAGGACAAACGCCCGCCGGCGATGACTGAGAAACCGCAGAGCGATGTAGAGCGGCGGCGTCACCGGTTCGGCGGCGGCGGAATGGCGACGACCCGTTCGCGCGCGATATTGCCTGGTCGCAATTTGTCCTGATCAGAAATGACGACGTGATCGCCTTCCGCGACGCCGTTGATCACCTCCGCGAAATCGAGCGTGCGATAACCGATCTTCACGGTGCGAGCCTCGACCCGCGCCGCGCGCACCACGAGCGCCTGGTCGACGATCAGCGCGCGCGTCGGCAGCAGGACGGCGTTTTCGTGCGCACCGGTGATGATATTCATCTCGCCGGTCATCCCGGCCATGAGGTTTTCCGGCGGCTGATCGAGATCGAGCACGATCGTGTAGCGTTGCGTATCGGGATCGGCGGCCGGCTGGATCGCCGCCACTTTCGCCGTGAACTGGCGCGTGCGGAACGCGTAAACCTGTACCGTCGCCGTCATCCCTGCTTTCACCTCGCCGACGTCTTCCTCGTTCACTTCGCCGCGGACATAATTCTTGCGCGATGAAACGGTGAAGAGCTGATTTGCCTCGGCCACCAGCTCGCCGTCGATCGTGTGGATTCCGGTCAGGAGGCCGTCGAGCGGTGACCTGATCTCGGAATTTTTCATCTGCGCTTCCAGTTTTTTGCAGGTCGCATCGAGCATTTCGAGATTTCGATCGCGCTCGATCCGCTCGGTTTCGAGCAAACCGCGAAGGCGCGCGGCTTCGCTCTTTGCCTTCTCGTACTCGATCGCGGGGACGTTGCTTTGCGCGGTCAGCTTTTCGAGCCGTTGCCCATTATCCTCGGCCAGTTTCAATGGCTCGGAGGAAGGCAACGGAAGCTGAGCGCGTTCGCGGGCCGCCTGCAGGTCCGCGCGTGCCTGTTTCAATTGCCGCGCTGTCGCTTCGTCGGCAATCGTCGCGAGCAATTCCCCTTTCGCGACACTGCGACCGATCGCCCCGCGGCCGGCCGACAAGATTTCGGCGAGCTGAATGTAACCGGCGTTCTGCGCGCGCACGTGGATGATGACCGTCGGCTCGATCCGCACCGTTCCGTAGATTGCGGAGATCGCGGTTCCGCGTCGCACGATCGCGACCTCGGCTACCGGCAACGTGAAGTAGTAGGCGAGACCGAGAACGAACGCGGCGCCGAGCACCGCGAGCGCGATCGATTTCGGCGAGAGCGGGACCTTCAAAGCGGTGGGGAACTAATCCGGCTTGTGCGTGGTGTCGCCGGAAAACTGGAAATAGCGACCACTCGCGCGGTCGTATTCGGCGCGCGCGACGTTCTGCTCGTAGGCGAGCGACAACCGCGCGGTTTGAGCCTGCAGAAAGGCGGTTTCGGCATTCCGGAATTCGAGCTGCGAGGTCAGCCCTTGCGCGAGATTTTGTTGCACGAGCCCGACGTTTTTCTCTGCCGCCGCGCCCGCCCTGCCGAGTGCCTGCTCGCTGCTTCCCACCGCGCGCAACCGCGCCTCCGCGACCGCGATTTCGCGCGCCGCATCGGCTTCCACTTTTTGTAAGAGCAACTTGTTCATCTCCCGGATCGCGCGCCGCTGCGCAACTTGCCCACCGACCTTTCCGTTATCGATCACGCGCCAGGTGTAGGCGGCGCCGAAGCGCACTTCGGACGAAATGATGTCGTCACTGCGCCGCGGCGAACCCTCGCTGCCGCGGCGAATGCCGGAGATGGGAATGTAATCCCCCGAGATCGTGGCCGCGATCAGCGGATAGTAACCCGCCTGCACGATGCGCTCGTCTTCGCCGGCCGCGCGCACCAGTAACCGCGCGACCTGCACATCGGCGCGCCGGCTGAGCGCAATCGCCGCGTTGGTTTCGAAATCGAGATCTCCGGGCGTCATTCGCAGCTCGCCTTCGGGATTGGGAAGAGCAGCGTTCGACCCGAGCTCATCGCCCATCAGCTGCGCGAGCGTCAGGATTGCGCCATCCTGCGCACGGCGCGCTGTTTCGATGCGCGGATTCAGCTCGCCTTCCACGACGCGTGCCGCCGCGATCGGATCGCGGCCGCCGTGGCCCGCACGATATTTCTCCGTCTCCGTCGCGACATTCGCAGCGAGTCGCTGACGCTGCCCTTCCGCGAGAGTGACCAGCGATCGGTTGTAGAGCGTGGTGTAGAACGCGAGCCGCGCGGCATGGAGCTGCGTCACCGTGGCGGCGACGAGGCGTTGCTGTGCGAGCAAAACTTCGATGTCGCCTCGGCGGTTCGAAGCTGGAATCGCAGCATTGAATAATGGTTGGGTGAAAAATCCGCGGGCAAATCCAAAGGGCTGATTCGAATCTTCGCCCGCGCGTTTCCCTCCCTGGTCGCCGGCCACCGCATTTAGCCTCACGTCGGGCCACATCAGGGAACGCAGGACAAGCCGGCGCCCGCTCGCCTGTTCGAGCGCGAGACGTTCCGCCTGGATCGCGGGGTTATGTTCCAAGGTTCGCGCGAGCGCCGCATCGAGCGTGATCGCCTCGGCGAACCGGCCCACGCAGCAGGCGCCGAGCGCAAGGATGAACGAAAGACGTTTCACGGAGACGTGGTCAGCTTTGCTGGAGGCTTCGCGATGTCGTTAATCTGTGCGCCGGGAGGCGTTTTGATTGCGTGCATCGCCGCGAAATTGAGATCGGCGGGATGGTGAGCAGATGCGCGCGCGAGCCGGGCGAGGGCAGCGCTGTGGAGGTAGATCGCGCTTAATCGCGTCGTGCGCGTGCGCGTCACGTCGGCCGCGGCTTGGAGCACATCGAGCTGCGTGCCGAGCCCGGCGCCGAGATTTCCCTTCGCGATCTCGAGCGATTCATCCGCGCTTTGCACATTGCGCGTCTCCGATTGCAGGACGCGCTCCGCCTGCTGTAAATCGAGAAACGCGCTCCGGACATCCGTCGCCGCGGCGAGTCGCGCAGCCTTCAGGGCCTCGAGGGCGGCCTCGCGCCGGGCGCGCGTCGCCTGCTGTCGCCCGCGGGTCGCGAAGCCATCGAAAATATGCCAGCTCGCATTCAACCCCACGACGTAACCGTGATTGAATTCGCGGCCGACTTCCGGGTCGCGTTCGCTGTACACTTCGTAGCCCGTAAACGCTTCGAGGTGAGGCCGCAGTTCGCTCGCGTCGAGGTTCAACTGCGCGGTTTCGATTTCGACATCGACCTGGCGCGCTTTGATTTCGGGTCGCTCGACGTCCGCGTAGGCGAGGCATTCGTTCAAGTCGGGATGGCGCGGCTGGAATTGGAGTTGCCCTGCCGCCTCGAAACCCGCGGGCGCAGATCCCGCGCGCGCTGGCAGACCGAGCAGGCCTCCGAGCTGGAGATAGCTCAATTGCAAACGCGTCTGCGCGTCGATCAGCTCCGGCTGTTCGTTCGCCAACGCGACTTCCGCGCGACGCACGTTTAACTCGCCGACGGTTCCGGCCGCGAGTCGTTGCTGTTGGGTTTTGAGTTCTTCGCCGAGCACGCGCACGGATTGCTCGCGCACGCCGATCTTCGCGCGATTGAGCAGCAGCTCGTAGAAGGCGATCCGCACGTCCATCACCACGCGGTCCTCGAGCGCCTGCAATTCGTCGGCGCGCTTTTCCTCATTCAGCCGCGCGATCGCGATCTGGCTGCTCACGCCGCCGCCGCTGTAGAGATTCTGAACCACGCGCAGGGAAGCGCTGTAATCATCGGTGCGCAGACGCGAGTCCGACTGCTGTTCGCGTTTGCGCAATAATCCGTTCGAAACGACCGACGGCAGGCTGCCCGAACGCGCTTCGAGCGACGCACCGCGCGCCGCCTCGAGTTGCTTGCGCGCCATCGCGATCTCGGGGTTTTGTTGGCGCGCGAGCGCTACCGCCTTGTCGACGGTGTAACTCGGAAACGCGAGCGCAGACTGCGCCAGCAAAGCCAGTGCGGATGTCAGGGCCGCAGCATGAAAACGGGGGCGCATGCTTTCCATCTCTTTAACGTCACTCGGGTTTCGAATCAAAATTCCGCTGGCCCGCTTGCTTGCGCCGCCCATTCCTGCGGCGCGTCCGGATCAACGACGGCGGCCGCCAGCTCCGCCGAATGTAATGTGCGTAGCCGGGACCATTCGGCTTCGAGTTCCTCGGATGTGTAGGCGAGGAACTCGCCGGTCGCGGTCGAGAAAATGCCGGCGGCGATCGGCATCTCCGTGATCGCGCTGACCGCTTTCCAATAAGCGGCGAGCTGCGATCGATAGCGTTCGCGTAACTCTTTCGTGCCGCCGCGCGTCGTCCGATTCGTCTTCCAATCAATGATTAAACACCTTTGCGCGGCGGGCGCGAAGAGGGCGAGATCGATCACGCCTTCGAGGCAGGTGGCTGCATCCACACTCCAGAAAAAAGGCATTTCCGGATGCGCAATCATTTCGGTTCCCTCGAGAATCGCTCGGAAATTTCCAGCGCGGCCGATGTGAGCGAGGAGCAAATTCCATTCGGTTCGTGAACGCTCGGGTTCCGGTGAATCCGCAAGGTGCCGTTCGAAAATCTGCGGCCAGGCGTCCGCCGCTTTGTCCCACGGAATACGTTCCATCAGCTCGTGCCACCAGCTGCCGTAACG
>JALYZW010000283.1 GCA_030945725.1 Verrucomicrobiota bacterium
TCTTTCTGCTTCTCGAGCAACTTGCGCTTGCGCGAAATATCGCCGCCGTAGCATTTGGCCGTCACATCCTTGCGCAACGCGGAAACGCTTTCGCGCGCGATGATTTTCCCGCCGATCGCGGCCTGGATCGCGACCTGATAAAGCTGACTCGGAATCACTTCCTTTAGCTTCGCGGCGAGCTGTCTTCCGCGTGCTTCGGCGCGCTCACGATGCACGATCATCGAGAATGCATCGACCGGCTCGCCGTTCACGAGGAGATCGAGCTTCACCAGCTTCGCCGCGCGGTATCCGGCATGTTCGTAATCCATCGAACCATAACCGCGCGTGATGCTTTTAATCTTATCGTTAAAATCGACCAGGATCTCATTGAGCGGCAGTTCGCAATGCAACATCACGCGCCGGGTGTCGAGGGTCTCGGTGTGATCCATCGTCCCGCGCTTTTCCATGATCAGCTGCAGCAGGTCGCCGATGTTTTCGTTCGGGCACAACACGTAGGCTTTTACGATTGGCTCGCGAATTTCGTCGATGATGCTTGGGTCCGGCAGGTGCGCCGGGTTATCGACCAGCAGCGTCTCGCCGCGGGTCGTCAGGATTTCATAAATCACGCTGGGCGACGTCGCGATGATATCCATGTCGTACTCGCGCCGAAGTCGCTCCTGAATGATCTCCATATGGAGTAACCCGAGGAAGCCGCAACGGAATCCGAAGCCGAGCGCGACCGAGCTTTCCGGCTGATAGACGAACGCGGAATCGTTCAGCCGTAATTTGCTGATGGCGGTTTTCAGATGTTCGAAGTCGGCCGTGTTGATCGGATAAATTCCGCTGAAAACCATCGGGTGGATTTCCTGGAATCCGGGCAACGGCTCCTTCGCTGGATTGCGCAGATCGGTGATCGTGTCGCCGATCTTGATGTCGGCCGTCGTCTTGATGTTCGCGATGAAGTAGCCGACGTCGCCTGCGACCAGCTTCGGCTGCGCGAACATCTTCGGCGTGAAGAGGCCGACTTCCTTGATCTCGTGGCGCGAATCGTTGTTCATCATCCGCACTTGTTGGTCCGGCTGGATGCTGCCCGAAAAGACACGGACGTACGCGACCACGCCGCGATAAACGTCGAACACGGAATCGAAAACCAGTGCGCGCAACGTTTCGTCGGCCGGTTGTTTCGGCGGCGGAATACGATGGACCACCGCCTCGAGAATCTCCTCGATCCCGATGCCCATCTTCGCGCTGCAATCGATCGCTTCCTCGGCCGGAATTTGCAGGATTTCTTCGATTTGCCGATGGACCGAAGGAATGTCCGCGTTCGGCAAATCGATTTTATTGATCACCGGCACGATGGTGAGTCCCTGCTTGTGCGCGAGATGCACGTTCGCGACGGTCTGCGCTTCCACGCCTTGCGCCGCATCCACGATCAGGAGCGCGCCTTCGCACGCTGCGAGTGAGCGGGATACTTCATAGGCGAAGTCAACGTGTCCCGGGGTGTCGGACAGGTTCAGCCGGTAAGTCAGTCCATTCCGGGCGGTGTACTTCATCGCCACCGGGTGCGACTTAATCGTAATCCCGCGCTCGCGTTCGAGATCCATTGAATCGAGTAATTGGTCCTGACGTTCGCGATCCTGGATCGTGCCGGTGCGCTCGAGCAAGCGGTCCGACAAAGTCGTCTTGCCGTGGTCGATATGCGCGATGATGCAAAAATTGCGCGTCAGCTCGATCGACATGAGGCGGCACTATGCGGGCGTGCCGGGTGACGGTCAATGAAGCGGGGTTCGGCCGCCTCACGTCGCGAGTTCGCTCGACACGCTGGGCGCGGCGTTGCTACGGTCTGGGTAAATGCCGAAGCTCATGATCAACGGCGTCGCACACGAGCTGGTCGAGTCGACCATCACGATCGGGCGCTTGCCAGATAACGCGATCTGCATCGCCGATCCGTCGGTCTCCGGTCGCCACGCCCAATTCCTGCGGGTCGGCGAATCGTATCATCTCAAAGACCTCGGCTCGACCAACGGGACACGCGTGAATGGCGGTGCGATTACGACCGTGCCTTTGCGCGTCGGCGATCGGGTTCGGTTCGGCGGAGTCGAGGCGTGGTTCGAAACCGACGTAAAGCCGGAAGCACAAGCGCTCCCCGCGCCGGAGCATTCATTCGCGCGGCCCGCCGAGCAGAGCGCCCGCCCGGCCGATTTCGCGAACGCCTCGCCGTTTGGTCACCGCGCGAAGGCCAAAGACCGGTCGCGCGCCGCCATCGTTGCGACGGCCGCGCTTGCGATCCTGGCGTTTGCCGGAAGCATAATCGCGATCTTGTCGATGCACGCGCCGGCGCTCTAGCGGGTCGGGATCGGGTCGCACGAAAGTCCGGCTTCGCTTGTCACAACGCCGATCCGATTCGACAGGAGAAAATGCGGCGGCTTCTCCTGTGGGATATCGATGGAACCCTGATCACGACCGGCGCGGCGGGCCAGCGCGCGATCACGAAGGCGACCGCGCAACGCTTTGGTGGCACCGGCGACTTGACCGGAGTGGAGATCGCGGGCCGCACCGACACCGGCATCGCGCACCAGATTCTGGCGAAATACGGCGAACCGATTCACCACGAAAACGTCCGCACCTTTCTCGATCTTTACCTCGAACTTCTCGCGCAAGAATTGCCGCGGAGCGCGGGTCAGGTCTTGCCCGGGGTCCGGGAATTACTCGACCGACTCTTGCGGCAGCCGGACACGTCGCTCGGATTACTGACTGGAAATCTCGAGCGCGGCGCCAAGCTCAAGCTCGAGCATTACGGACTGTGGCGTTACTTCAGCTTCGGGGCGTTCGCCGACGATCATCACGATCGGAATGAACTGGGAGCATTTGCCGTCCGGCGGGCGCTCGCGAAAACCGGGACCGAATTTCCGGCCGCGGACGTGGACGTGATCGGCGATACCGGCCACGACGTCGCCTGCGGAAAAGCTTTCGCCGCGCGCACTATCGCCCTCGCAACTGGCGGGTGGTCGCGCGAACGTCTGGCCGAATCGCAGCCGGATTTCCTCTTCGACGACTTGGCCGATGTCGATCAAGTCATGCACACGCTGGGCTGGTGAGTGATTGACGGCCCGCCGGAGAGTGACATCTTCCTCCACCCGCAAAACATTATGCCTTTAACTGATCCGCCGAATGTCCTTCCGCTTGAGGGTGAAATTGATCTTCACGTCTCGCCGAACGTGGCCACGTCGCTAGGCGC
>JALYZW010000123.1 GCA_030945725.1 Verrucomicrobiota bacterium
GAACAGCAAATCATGCGCCGGAGCGCATTCGCAGAAGGCTATGGAAAAATCGGCGTGCCGGTCGAGCGGGTTAAGGCGCGGAAACGCTCGATCATCCTCGCCGTGATGGATCCCGGCTTCCCGGTCCCAATCACGCGGCCGTCTGCTTTGATCACCGGGATTAGCTCCGCGGCGGTTCCGGTCAGAAAACATTCGTCGGCGATGAACACATCGTGCCGGGTAATATCCCCTTCCGCGATCTTGATCCCGAGCTCCGCCGCGATGTCGAAGACAACGGACCGCGTGATTCCGCGCAGCGCTCCGGCGGTGATCGGGGGCGTGAAAATCTGCCCGCCCTTGATCACGAAAACATTATCGGCGGTGCACTCTGCGACGTTGCCCGCATCGTTCAACATCAGCGCTTCGTCGGCCCCGGCCAGGTTCGCCTCCAGCCGCGCGAGCACGTTGTTCAGATAATTGAGCGACTTGATCGCCGGGTTGAGCGCGGCCGCATTCATTCGACGTGTTGCGCAGGTCACGACGGTGAGCCCAGTCTCATAAACTTCCTTTGGATAAAGCGCGATCGTCGCGGCGATGATGATCACGCTCGGACGTTTACAGCCGACCGGATTCAATCCCAGGTTGCCGATTCCGCGCGTCACGATCTGGCGGATATAGCCGTCACGCAGCCCATTGCGGCGGATTGTCTCGAGCAGCGCTTCGGTCATTTCCGAGCGGCTCACCGGGATTTCGATGCAAATCGAGCGCGCCGAATCCCAGAGTCGATCCAGGTGCTGCTCTAACTTAAAGACGCGGCCGTTGTAGAAACGAATGCCTTCGAAAACTCCATCGCCGTAAAGCAAGCCGTGATCGAAGACCGAAATTTTCGCGTCCGCTTCCGGAAGAAATTTGCCATCGATATAGATGACCGACGATTTCGCTGCTGTGCTGCCGCCGCTAGTGGCGGATTCGCTCGCCGGTTTGACGGCCGCTTTCGCCGCCGGGCCGCGCGTTTTTGGTTTATCCATGACCGTTCCGGTCGAGCTCGCCGTCGAAGTTTCTGAAAGCACAAAAAAACGTCCGGCTGTTCGCACGGCAATTCAAGGGCAAATACCCGCCGTCATCGCGAGCGAAGCCGAAAGACCCCGGGGCTGAATCGAAGATCGGGAATGAATCGACGGTGGCGCCACGAGGTCCCTCGGCTGCGCTCTGGATGACAGAATTACGCCAGCAGGCCGTCCACGATGTTCAACTGCCGATCGCCGCGCGTGGCGAGACGGTTGTCGTGCGTCACGACGAGGAGCGTCTTCTTCCGATCCCGCGCCAGGCCTAACAAGAGGTCAATGATCGTGTCCCCGGTTTTCGAGTCGAGATTTCCGGTCGGTTCGTCCGCGAAAATGATGTCCGGATCGTTCGTCAGCGCGCGGGCGATCGCGACCCTCTGCTGCTCGCCGCCGGAAAGTTCAGCGGGTAGATGGTTCATGCGTTCCGCCAGGCCGACGTCCCGCAGACTCGATTCAGCGACGGAGCGTTTTCTTTTCCCCGCGATCATCGCGGGCAGCATGACATTCTCGAGCGCGGTCAATTCCGGCAGCAGAAAATATCCCTGAAACACAAAACCCATCCGTTCGTTTCTGAGCCGCGACTGCGAAGAGCTGCTCCCGCTGTAGAGCCGCCGCTGCTCGAATTCCACGTAACCAGATTCCGGTCGTTCCAATCCCGCCAGAGTGTAAAGCAGCGTCGTTTTCCCCGCTCCGGAAGCGCCGCAAAGGAACACCGCTTCGCCATGGTTCACTTCCAACGAAATCCCGCGCAGGACTTCGATGCGGCGCGAGCCGATTTTGAAGGAGCGCCGCAAATCGGAGGCGACAAGCTGCGGAGAAGACATGCGGCGCCAGCATTCGCCACTTCTCGGAGAGGCGCAATTCCGGGTTCGACAATCGCCGCTCGCGGCGCTTTCAGCTCGTGCGGTTTCGTACGCGAAAAAGCCGCATCCTGGACCTCCAGCATGCGGCTTTTCGAAACGGACGCGCGCTGTTGTTAGCTCAAACCAAGCGTCGCGAGAGTCGGCTGATCTACGGCCGCCGTCACCGCCAGGCGATGATCGGCTTGGTAGTCGGCGAGAGCCTGGCGAGTCAGCGGGCCCATCGAACCATCGATCCCGCCTTCGTAATAACCTTCCGCCTGCAAGCGTCGCTGCACCGTCACGAGCACCTGGTCGGGCGGCAACCCATTGTAGCCGTAAATCGGACCATCGTATTGGTAGACATAACCGGGATTGTAGCCCCAGGCCGGATACCAGTAACCTTCGTTCCAATAGTAGGGCGCGCCGGAATAGAACACGATCCGTGTGTTGTTCCGCCGATACCAATCGCGGTTCCGAACTTCGCGATGGTAGTTCCGGAACGCGGCATAATTCTGTCCGCTGAAACGGTCACCTCGCCAGTTGTTCGTGATCCGCGCCGCAGTCGTGCGGTGAACGCGCTTTGCGTTGACGGCCGGTTGGGTCACGACGGTCTGGGTCTGCCGAGCCCGCTCTGCTGCGACGCGATTATTCCCCCGCACGCGCGCCGGAGCATTCACGTTTCCGGACCGGATGCGGTCCGCCCGTCCATTGCGCCTGGCGACCGTTTGCTTCTGGTGCGGCGCAACGGCTTGTCGCTGCGCGTGCACCCGCGCCGGCGCACGACCGCGCGACGCGGTCATAGCCCGTCCGGGGGCCGCGCCGCTGTGACCGCGGGGCCGCGCGGCGGCGGCGGCTCGAACGGGCTGTGCCTTTTTCTTGTTCGCCTTGTCCGGCGCAGCGAGCGCGGGATGCGTTAATGCGATGCCGAGCAGCGCAGATAAGATGATCGTTTTTTCATGTTGTTCTCCTTTGTTGTTGGTTGGTGGTCGGGCCGCGCTGATTCGTTAGCGCAGGCCGAGCGACTGCATGGTTGGCTCATCGATCACGGTGGTGATCGCCAGACCGTGATCGCGTTGCCAGGCGGCGAGCGCCTCGCGGGTCAGCGGTCCGAGTTCGCCATCGACAGCGCCGCGATAATATCCTTCTTCCTGCAGCGCGCCTTGGACGCTTGAGATCACCTGATCCGGCGCCAAACCATCGTAGCCATAGATCGGGCCGTCGTAGGCGTAATTGCTATAGGCCGGATCGTAGCCCCATGCCGGATACCAGAATCCGGTATCCCAATAATAATAGCCGCCGCCAAACAGAACGATCCGGTCGTGATGACTTCTCCACCAGTTCCGATCGTGATGATCGTGGTGATAGCGCCGCCACGCATCGGTGTAAGTCCCGTTCGTCCCGTTGGAACCGTCGCGGTTTCGCCAAGAGCCGGAGCCAGCGCGATTCCGCCAGTCGTTGCTCCCTGCGTTAATCGACGGTTGCTGACCGTCGTTGGTGGTTGGCGAAGTCGCGGTCGCCGATGGCGAAACCGCCGGGCCGCCGCGGCGTCGCCAGTCTGCCGCGCGACCAGCCCGATCCGTGCGCGGAAAAGAGGTGGTCGGCTGCGTCAGATCAGCTGTGGCGCCGTTCGTTGCGGGCAGCGTCCGTGCAGCCGCCGGAGTGTCGCGCAGTTCGCGGGTCGGGTTCGGGAGGCCCTGATTGTACGGACGGTATTGTCGCTGGATCGGCTGCGCGCCGCGAAGGCCGTTACTTCGGTCGAACCGGCCCTGCCCGCCATTGAAAGCGGTCTGCGGCGGGCGCAAATAATTCCGTTGCGGCGTGTAATTAGATTGCGGTGCGCGCGGCGCTGGCGCCGCCGAACGCGGAGCCGGCGCGTTCGCGTGCGGACCGCTCGATTTCGTGGCGGGCGGATTCTGCGGATCTTCCGCCAGCGCGACCTGCGCCGCGGCAGTCAGCGAACAAATGAGAATCGAGATGTATTTCATAGAGGGTGACCAGCTCGTTGTTTAGACCACGATTCGAGCTCCTTATTCAACCACGCCGGGCACGAGATGTTGCGGTGCGCTCACCTCCGCCGCTTCGTCTAATCCACAACGCGCCGCTGTTGCCGCATCGCTTCGAACAACACGATCGCGACGGCCGTGGCCAGGTTGAGGCTCCGTGTGCCGATCATCGGGATCCTCAAGAGCGCGTCGGCATTTGCGGCGAGAAGCACTTCCGGCAGACCACGCGTCTCGCGCCCGAAGACAAGAAAATCTCCCGCGGTGAACGCCACATCCGAATAGGCGCGATCTGTTTTCGTGGTGAGATAAAACCATCGCGCCTCTGGCTGCGCGGCCTTCAAGTCAGCCAGCGAATCCCAAAGCCGAAGATCGATTTCCTTCCAATAATCGAGACCGGCGCGTTGCAGTTGCCGGTCGTCGAGGGCAAACCCGAGCGGCCTAACGAGATGAAGGGTTGAACCCGTCGCGAGGCAGAGCCTTCCGATGTTCCCCGTATTCGGCGGGATCTCCGGTTCAACGAGAACAACGTTGAACATGAGCGCCGCTTGCAGCCGCTAACTTCTCCGTGAGGGAAACTACACGAGCTTCGTTGCGACAAACTTCTCCAGCTTCACGATATCAGCCGCGAACTTCCGAATCCCTTCGGCGGTTTTATCGGTCGCCATCGCATTGTCATTGAGCAGATAGCGGAATTTCTTTTCGTCGAGATCCAGCCGCTCCACGGCGGCGTTCTTCGCTTTCGCGGGATCGAGTTTTCGTTCCATCGGCTCGGTCGACTTTGCCAGTTCCGCCATCAACTCCGGGCTGATCGTGAGGGCGTCGCAACCAGCCAGCTCGCGGATTTGCCCGGCATTCCGGAAACTCGCTCCCATCACTTCGGTCTCGTAGCCGAACTTCTTATAGTAGGTGTAAATCTCCTGCACGGACTGTACGCCGGGATCTTCTGCGCCCACGTAATCGCGCTTGTTCTCTTTCTTGTACCAATCGTAAATGCGGCCGACGAACGGCGAGATCAGCTGCACCTTCGCCTCCGCGCAACGCACCGCTTGGGGCAGCGAAAACAACAAAGTGAGATTGCATTTGATCCCTTCCTTCTGGAGCTGCTCGGCCGCGTTAATCCCCTCCCAGGTCGAAGCGATCTTGATCAGGACCCGTTCGCGCGGCACCTTTTGTTCTGCGTAAAGTTTGATCAGCTGCCGCGCCTTCGCAATCGAGCCTTCCGTATCGAACGAGTACCGCGCATCGGTTTCGGTCGACACCCGCCCCGGCACGATTTTCAACATCTCGCTGCCGAATTTCACCAGCAGGTGCTCGATGATGTCCTCGATCTGGGCCGGGCCGCTTAACCCTGAACTTTTTCGGTCCGCCACCACCTCATCGAGAAGGTGGAAATAATTTTCCTTCTGTGTCGCCGCATAGATCAGGCTCGGATTAGTCGTCGCATCCTGTGGCTTGAAATCCTTGATCGACTCAAAATCGCCCGTGTCCGCAACGACTTTCGTGAACTGCTTCAGCTGCTCGAGCTGGTTCATTTGCGCGCTCGCTTTGGTCGCGGCCTGTTCGTCCTCAACTGTCGCAGTGGTCATACGTCATTTCCTCCGGTTCTGCCGTGGTGTCCGGCTATCTAACCTATGCGTCGCGACCGCGAATCACAATGGCAAACGCCAGTCTGCGCAGATCATTTCCCAAGATAAATGCTTTCGCGTCGCCGCAGGCCGCGCAGCCGCGGGGATGCCCCGCTATTCTGCAACTCGTTTGGGTGGTGTCGGCGCGACCCAAATTGTTCGGTCACGCACTGCGACCGTCGTCGAGTTAAATGCCGAGATCTGCTTGTTTCAGAAGACGGCCGGCTACGGGACAACGTACACTTCGACCAAGCCCACGCCGACGGTGTTATTCTTTCCGCGCACGATCGCGGTCTTCGGGCCTTGGGGCAGCCGATACACGATCGCCGATTCCCGATCATCCGTCGGGGGAATACCCGTAGCGACGATCTCCGCCTGTTGGGAGTCTTTCCAGTCATTGTTGAAGGCGAGAAGGGTCCCATTGCCATCGCGCAACTCCAGGGTTGGATCCTGGAGTGGGCTTTGAATACCGGACGTCGCCAGCGATGGTCCCATCGCGCGGACGATGACTTTTTCCGGTGACGCGACCGCACCACCAACGATGACGCCGCCGATCAACACATTATCGCCAGTATCGACAAAGCCGCGCGTGCTCAGGTTCCCGAAGTGCGAGAGCTCACTCTGGTCGAGGTCGTACGCGTCGAGTAGGCCCACACCGGCCGTGTCGTTCTTGCCGCGCTATATCGCGCTGTAGGCGCCGGGCGCTAATGTCCCAGTCACGGCCGATTCGAAGTCGTTGCTCGGGGGAATGCCGGTCGCTGCGATGGCGGCTGGGTCCGAGTCGTTCCAGTTATCATTCAGCGTCATGAGATTACCCGAAGCGTAAAGTTCCAGCACGGGATCCTGCAGGGCGTCCGGCACGCCGAACTGCGACAGCGAAGGCCCGAGCCCGCGCACGATGACGCGTTTGTTATCCGGACCAGTGATGATGAACCCCGAGATCAAGACGTTCTCGCCCGTCTGCACGCGCAGCCGCGTCGCGATGTTCAGCAGATGCCCGGGCGCTCCGCTGATGGCGAGCGCTTTTGAAAACTCCGAGGTGCCGTTGGCATTCGCCGTAGCCGTCACGACGGTCGTGTCTGAAATGAAAGGAAAAGTCTTGGTGAAGGACGCGTTCCCGCTCGCATCGGTGGCAACCGGAATTGCCGTGCCCAAGTAAAATCTTCCTTCGCCATAGCCGCTTGGGTCGGCTCCCGCATCCGCGTAGAAATCGATGCGGAAATCAGTGTTCGGCGTGCTATTGAGCGTGCCGTTAATGGTGACGTCCCCGTTCATCAGCGCGGCGGATGTAAGCACCGGATAATTCTGCAGATCATTCGCGCCGCTATCGATGTCGCCGGCGTCGTTTGGCAGCGGCGTCGGCACCGCGGTGTCCAGTTTGATGCCGAGCGAACCATTCTGGTAGATGGAGTTGCCGCGGATATCGTTCGCGACGCTGATCGGCTTTTCCGTGGGAACGAAGACCCCGAAATCCTTGTTGTAAGCGATCACGTTTCCATCACCAGCGTTGACCCCGCCGATCGCGTTCGTAGTCGAGCCCGCCTTTATCTCGACGCCACGAGTTCCGTTTCCGAGTGCCTTCGTGCCCGACGCATCGGTGCCGATGAAATTTCCGACCACCAGGTTCGAGGACGCCGCGACGGTCCCGCCAAGCTGGACTCCCGCACCTAGGTTACCGGAGATCACGTTCCGCGCGCTCGCAGTAGAACCGCCAATCGTGTGATTACTGTTCACGATCACGACGCCGGTGCCGTTTCCAATCGCTTGCGTGCCGCTAATGTCGGTGCCGATAAAATTGCCGACGACCTTGTTGCTCTTACTTGCCAGGAAGACGCCGACAGCACATCCCGAGATCACATTGCGCTCCGCCGTCGTCGTCCCCCCGATTGTCGTGGTGCTGGATGCAAGGAGGTCACCACCGTTGACGACGTTCACCCCGATCTCTGTCGCGCTCGTCCCGATATCCGCGGAGCCGCTTGCCGTCGTCCCGATGAGATTGCCGTGGATCACATTTCCCGTCGAGAGATTGCCATAAATCTGAATGTCTTCGTTCGAGGAGCCGGCGAGCAAATTCCGCCCGCTGTTGAACGTCGCGCCGATCTCATTGTTCGGAGAGTTCTGGACCGCGATGCCGTGCTTGCCCACTGCGCCCGTGATCGCACTCACTGGGGCGAAGGCTCCCGTCGGGTCAGTCCCGATGTAACAACCTTGCACGTGGTTACCTCCGGTGCTGCCAATCAACACATTGAAATTGAATCGATTGATGATGAGCCCCTGCAGCGTCGAACTCCCCCCGCCGAAATAAATCCCAACAGTTCCTGCGGGCCCCGCCGACGTGTCGCTGTTTCCACTGAGTTCGATCTTCAAGCTCGCATTCAGCGGCTGGCCTACGGGATTGCTGTTGGAGACGGTTCCCGGCTGCGAAAATCCGTCGATCACGACCGGATCGGACATGTTCGGCAGATTCGTTAGCGGGGCGATCGTGTGCAGACCCGTGCCCGGGATGTTGAACGCTACTCGATCAGCCACGCCTCCCACGTTCGCGTGCGCTGCGCATCGGTCATGGCCTGTCGGAGCGAACCCGGTCCGCTGTCGTCGGTGTTCGTGACCGTGTAGGTGTCGGCGGCCGCCAACGAGGCAGACACGATGTAAAGGGCGGTCACTAAAGCG
The DNA here is from genome assembly GCA_030945725.1 of Verrucomicrobiota bacterium. Taxonomy (GTDB): domain Bacteria; phylum Verrucomicrobiota; class Verrucomicrobiia; order Chthoniobacterales; family UBA10450; genus JALYZW01. The sequence goes on from JALYZW010000123.1 coordinate 8,184, forward strand.
GCTACTTTCATAGCCGCGAGGATGACGAGACTAATCCGTAAATGCGAGAAAAATTATTGCCATCTTCTGCGCCAATGTCGGACGCCGGATTTAAGGCAAACTGTAAGCCTCGACGAGACCTACTCCGACCGTGTCATTCTTTCCTCGGACCTGGGCGGTGTAGTTACCCGGTGGTAAGGTCCGCACGATGGCCGATTCGCGGTCGTCCTGAGGGGGAATACCGGTCGCAGAAATGTTCGCCGCGTCGTCATCCTTCCAGTTATCGTTAGAGGCAATGAGGGTGCCACTACCATCACGAAGCTCCAGGGTAGGATCCTGCAGTGCGTTGCCTATACCCGCGGCCGTCAGCGAAGGTCCCATGCCGCGGAAGATCGCCCGCATAGTGCCTCCGCTCGGCCCGCCGATGATAACACCGCCGATCAGCACGTTATCTCCGGTATCTACAAAGCCGCGCGTACTCACGTTCCCCAGCTTCGAAAGAGTGCTTTGATCGAGATCATACACATCGACGAGCCCGATGCCGGTTGTGTCCCCTTTTCCCCGCAAAATCGCAGTATAACTCTGCGGGATTAACGCTCCGGTGATCGCCGATTCGCGGCCATCTGTCGGTGCGATGCCGGTGGCTTGAATTGCCGCCGGGTCGGTGTCTTTCCAATTATCGTTGAAGGCGAACTGCGCGCCGGACGCGAACAATTCCAAAGTCGGGTCCTGCAGCGCATTGGGCACCCCAAAAGCAGTTAGGGAAGGCCCAAGCGCGCGCACGATCAAAGGCTTTCGATCCTGTCCCGTGACGATGAAGCCCGCGATAAGCACATTCTCACCCGTCCCTACGCGGAGACGTGTGGAAACATTGAGGAGGTGAGAAGGCACACCATTGATCGCGATCGCCTTCGAGAACTCGGAGGTATTGCTCGCGAAATCTGTGGCGGTTGCGGTAACCACCGCGGTCTCGGCGACATACGGAAAGGTTACATCAAAAAACACATAGCCCTTTTCGTCGCTCGTTACGGTCTGTCGCCCAAGATAAAAGCGCCCTTCGCCATAGCCGCTCGGATCAGGGGCCGCATCGGCATAAAATAAGATAAAGAAAATAGTGCTAGGGGTGCTCAGCAAACCTCCCTTGATATTGACATTCCCGTTCGTGAGCGTAGCCGAGGTCAAGATCGGGTAGTTCTGCAGCGTGTTCGCTCCAGTATCGCTATCTTGAGAGTCGTTAGGTAATGGCGTTGCCCCTGGATCGCCGAGTTTAATTCCGAGCCCTTTATTGCCGTAAATTGAGTTGGCGGAGATGAAGTTCCGTAAGTTCTCCTTTGCTCCCACCGGGCTGGCATTCGGAATGAAGATTCCGTGACCCCCATTGTAAGCGATTACGTTACGCTCCCCCGAAAGGTCAGTACCGCCAATGGTGTTCAGATCCGAACTCCGGAAATCTCGATCCCATAGCTTCCGTTCCCGAGCCTGGCACCGAAAAGAGAGGTGCCGATAAGGTTACCAGTAACGACCGCCGAATGCGCGAAGGCGAGGCCGTCAGGACTGCCTAGCAGCAGCCCTACACCCATGTTCCCCGAGATCACGTTACCAGCGCCCACACCCGCACCGCCGATGACCTGATTAGTGCCTACTACTAGGACACCGTCGCCGTTGGGAATGGGCGCGGTCCCAGTTACATCAGTCCCGATGAAGTTGCCCGAAAGCGTATTTGACGAACCGGCGAGCTGGATCCCACGAGTAGCATGCCCAGAGACTACATTCCGCCCGGCAGGACTACCTCCGATGGTGATATTCGTCCCATTCGGGAGGTAGAGGCCAACATCGAAATTTGCGGCGACATCCGGGCTCGGGATCGCGGCTAAGCCGCTCGCTTTTAATCCGATGATATTTCCTTGTATCGAAATGCCGCTCGAGCCCGGCGTGCCGCCGCTGAGCACGCCGACCGACGTGCCAGAGATCAAATTGCGCGAACTGGCGAGGGTGCCCC
>JALYZW010000153.1 GCA_030945725.1 Verrucomicrobiota bacterium
GGTATGGCGTTTTCCGTCTGACCGCCCCGGCCGCGAGCTGGCTCGAGAAAGCGCCCTACAGCATGCAGCAGCTTCAGCGGAAGCTCCTGCCGCTGCGAAAACCGATGGAGAAGGTGCAGCAGGCCAGCACTGAGATCGAAAAAATTACGACGCCCGAGGAGACCGGCCCCAAACCGTCGGCCGTCGAGGTAAAACAACATCCGCTCACGGATGCGCTTTATGGCCGCACGACCGAGCTCATCATGAGCTCCGTTTTGTTGCTCATTCTCCTTTATTTCCTCCTCGCCTACGACGGCATGATCCTGACGAAAGTGATCAAGTTAATGCCGAAGCTGGCAGACAAAAAACGCGCCGTATCGATCGCGCACGACATCGAATCGCACGTCTCCCGTTACCTGCTTACAATCACGTTGATCAACACCTGCCTGGGCTTGGCCGTTGGCACCGCGGTCGGCCTGCTCGGACTCCGCAATCCGATCATGTGGGGCGCGATGGTCGCGCTTCTGAATTTTATCCCTTATCTCGGCGCTCTCACCGGGATCGTGTGCATGCTCCTCGGCGCCGTTCTCAGCTATGACAGCTTTGCCTTCGCGTTGATTTTCCCCGCGATTTATCTGGCCCTTGCGACCCTCGAGGGAAACTTCATTACGCCGATGGTGATGGGCCGGTCGCTTACTTTGAATCCCATCATGATCCTGCTTTCACTCACCTTTTGGGGGTGGATGTGGGGAATTGCGGGCGTCATCCTGGCGGTGGCAATTCTGGCCGGGTTCAAGATCTTTTGCGCACACATCGAGCCGATGGAACCGATCGCGGAGTTCCTCAGCTAACGTTTCGGTAACCGCGCCCGGGATCGAGAAAACGAAACCGTAATTCTTCGTTATCGGTCGCGTTCCCACCCAAAGCATTCGCGTCAACGCGAACGTCCGCGCAGCACTGTACCGCAACGCGCGCCGTCTTCCATCATCCTGAGTCGCGGAGACGGCGAAGGATCTCACAAAAGCACGAGGGGGTTCGCGAGTGGCAACGCAGCCACCAAGCGAAGGCTGATTACTGCCGATTTACACCGCGGTCACGCCGCGCGAGAACAAGCTCCTTCCACATCTGCGCAATTCAGGACGACAGATGGCCTAACAAATTGTCCGAAAATGACGCGGACCCGGACAGCTTGCGTCAGCGCAGCGCGGTTACTTTCCCTTAGCCCGCGCGTTATTTTTACACGCGCGCTACTTGTCGCCGGCCGGCGCCTTCACCTCATCCAACCCGCGGCGCTTCAGCAGCGGTTCGATGTACGGATCGCGGCCGGTGAAGTTGCGGAAGAGATTCATGGCCTCGTCACTGCCGCCGCGTGAGAGCAGCGTTTCGCGGAAGTGATCCCCATTCTCGCGCGTCAATCCGCCGTGCGCTTTCATCCACTCGACGCTGTCCGCATCGAGCACCTCACTCCAAAGGTACGAGTAATAGCCGGCTGAATAACCGCTCGAGAACACATGCGAAAAATAAGTGGTCCGATAGCGCGGCGGAACCGGCGCGAAATCAACGCCCGCTTTCTTCAGCGCCTCAGCTTCAAACGCGAGCGCGTCGGTCGGCACCTGCTCGGGCGTGAGCTGATGCCACGCCTGGTCCAGCAGCGATGCGGATAAATATTCGGTCGTTTTGAAACCCTGATTGAACTTTTCGGCCGCCAGCACCTTGTCGAGCAACGGCTGCGGCATCGGCTCGCCCGTCTTGTAATGCTTCGCGTAATTCTTCAAGACCTCGGGCCAATCCGCCCACATCTCATTCACCTGCGACGGGTACTCGACGAAATCGCGAGGCACGCTGGTCCCACTAAAGCGCGGATACTTTACGTTTGAGAACATCCCGTGCAGCGCATGTCCGAATTCATGGAACGCAGTGCGCACTTGATCGTAGGTCAGCAGCGTCGGCTCGCCCGCCGCCGGCTTAGGAATATTCAGGTGGTTCGCCACGACCGCTTTCGTTCCGAAAAGACCGCTCTGGCGCACATACTCGTTCATCCACGCGCCGCCGCGTTTTGAAGGTCGCGCATAATAATCGCCGAGAAACAGAGCCAGCGGTTGCCCATCGCGGTCATACACTTCCCACACCCGGACGTCCGGTTGATAAACCGGAAGATCCTTCCGCTCTTTGAACGTCAGGCCGTAAAGTTTTCCGGCCGCGAAAAAGACGCCATCGGTGATGACATGGTTCAGTTCGAAATATGGTTTCAGCTCGGATTCGTCGAACGCGTAGCGCGCCTTGCGGACTTTCTCCGAATAGAAATCCCAATCCCACGCGGCGATCTGAAATCCGCCGTGCTCCTGATCAACGACCACTTGCTGGTCCGCTGCTTCGCGCCGCGCGTTCGCGACCGCGGGCGGCGCGAGGTCGCTCAGCAGCTTGTTCACCGTCGAAACGTTTCCGGCCGTCTGCTCCTCGAGCTGATAAGCGGCGTGATTCGCGTAACCGAGCAGTTTGGCGCGTTCCGCGCGCAGCTTCGCGATTCGCGTCACGACCTCGCGGTTGTCGAACTCGCCGCCTTTGCTGTTCCGCGCGAGCGACGCCTCCATGATCCGCTGCCGCAGCGGACGATTTTGCAGCGCACTGAGTGATGGCTGACCGGTTGTGTTTTGAAGTGGGATAACGAATTTGCCGTCCTTCTTTTCTGCTTTCGCGGCGGCGGCGGCGGCCGCGATTTCGTTCTCCGTCAATCCCGCGAGCTCCTCGCGTTTTTCGACCGTAATCGAAGAAGCGTTTTTCTCTTTGAGCACGTTCTGTTCGAAGCTCGTCTGCAAGGTCGCCAGCTCGCCATTCATCGCCTTTAACTTCACCTTGTCTGCGTCGGAAAGCTTCGCGCCCGCCCGGACAAAATCCTTGTAGTAGCGCTCGAGCAGATGCTTAGACTCCGGGTCGAGCTCGAGCTTATCGCGCTGATCGTACAACGATTGCACGCGAGCGAAGAGCAGCCCATTCAAGTGCACGGCGTCATTATGCGCCGCGAGTTTTGGCGCCATTTCTTTTTCGATTTTCTGCAGCGCCGGATTCGTGTTGGCGCCATTCAGGTTCGAGAAAATCGTTTCCGCGCGTTGCAGTAGCTGGCCGCTGCGTTCGAGCGCGACGATCGTGTTTTCAAACGTCGGTTTCTCGGTGTTCGCGGCGACGGCTTCGACTTCCTTCAAATGCTCCGCCATCCCCTGGTCGATCGCAGGCGCGAAATGTTCGTCTTTGATCTGATCGAAGGGCGGGAGATGCCAGGGCAGCGTGCTTTCGGTCAGCAGCGGGTTCGCCGCTGCCGTTGCAGTCGGCTCGGTGGCGCGAGCAGGTCGGTCGATCATGAGGGTGAGGAAAATCGCGGCAGTGACCGCGGAGAGTTTCGTTTTCATAGAATTCGGAGAGGAACGCCGCGCAAACGCGCTCGGAGATTCTACGGATTTTCGGCGAAACGCCAACGACTTCGCGAGCCGAGACGTGCGCTATGGGGCGGCGCCGCTTAGTTGATGTTCACGACGGTCCCGACCGGGATCTCGGAGAACAATTTGCGCGCCACTTCGCCCGGCAGTCGGATGCAACCGTGCGACGCGTGGGAGCTCGCCACGTTGCCTTCGTGAAGGCCGAAGTCGCGGCAGTTCAACCGCATGAAATAGGGCATCGGCACTTTGTAAATTGTGGAACGATGATCGCGATCCTTGTCCGTGATGACATAGGATCCGGCCGGAGTAGAAAAGCCTTCGCGGCCAGTCGAGCACGCCGTGGTCAAAACGGGAGCACCGCCTTTCAGGACCGCGATTCGCTGGGTGGCCAATGAAATGTCGATCCGCAAAACGTCGGGCGACCCGCCGCTGCCGAGTAACGTCTGCGTGACCCGCCAGGCCGGCGTGCGCGTCGCGAAGTAGAGCGGCATCATTTTGTAATGCGCAGTCGTCCGATTCCGATCCGCGCCGGCCGCGAGCAGTGTTTGCACCATCTCGAGATCGCCCAGACCGGCGGCGAGCATCAGGACCGTAGTGCCCGAATCGGCCGCGACGTAATCGCGGAGATAATTCGATTTAATCGAAGCGAGAAAATCCTTTTCGCACGGAGCAGGGACGACCGTGTTCGGATTGGCTCCAAACTTCAGCAGGGCTTTCACGAGAGGCCCGTCGCCGGTCACGACACCATGCGCGAGCAGCGGAACCGCGTGTCCTTCCAGTGTCGGTTGCTGAAGATGCTTGTTCATCAGGAACCGGCCGCAATCGATGTCATTCGCGGCGGCGGCCGAGCGCAACATCGACAACGCCGGTTTCGACCATGAGTAGCTGGCGGGAAAGTGGTCGAGCACTTCGCGCGCGACCGCCCAGTTTTGTGTCGCCAAGGCGAGATCGCGTAAATCGCGGCCGTCGGGCCAGCGCAGCTCGGACGTGGCCGTGGCGCGCAGCAGGATCTCGACCGTCGCCGGTTGTGCCGCGCCAACAGCGTAATGCAGCGCCGTCCGCCCCGCCGCATCGACCGCATTCGGGTTCGCAAAATTTGCAAGCAGGTCGCGGACGGTTTCGGCGCTGCCATGCTTCGCTGCGATCATCAACGCGGTCCTGCCGGTCTCGTCGATCGCATCGATCGATCCCGGCGCGCGCAACAACTCGTGCGCCTGCCGCCAATCCTGCGTCATCGTCGCGAGAAAGAGCGGAGTCCATCCGTGAGTCATGGGGAGATCGCGATCGAACTCCGCGTTGAAGCAGCCCCGGAC
>JALYZW010000154.1 GCA_030945725.1 Verrucomicrobiota bacterium
TGGCCGTGAAAATCTTCTGCGGCATCGATTCGGCGAGGAACCGGAAGCGCTCCGCCGCCTCGCGTAATTCGTCTTCGCGACGTTTTCGCTCGGTGATGTCATTGAAGACGATCCCGACCCGGCGCAGCTCCGGCGCGCCCACTCGAAACGCCGACACCTCGTACCAGCGTCCGAGTGCTTCCGCCCGATTTTCAAAACGTGCCGGCTTCCCCGTGAGCGCGATTTCTCCGAAGCTGTCGAACCAGTGCTGCTCATGCCCGGGGGCGAGTTCGCGGATGCGTTTGCCTTTTGCATCGCTCAATCCGGTTTGCCTCTCGAACATGGGGTTGATCTCTAAAAAGCGATAATCGACCGGCCGATTCGCCTCATCGAAAATCATTTCGATCGTGCAGAAGCCTTCATTCATCGAGCTGAACAAAAGCCGATACTGTTCATCGGAAATGCGCACGGCTTCCGCGGCCCGTCGGCGCTCGAGCTGGGCGCGGCGACGTTCCGTTACGTCGCGAAACACCATCACCACACCAATCATCCGCCCCGCGGCATCGCGAATCGGCGCCGCACTGTCCGCGATGCTGGTGCGCGTGCCGTCCTTCGAGAGCAACGCCGTCTGATTCGTTAGGCCGACTCTCTCGCCCGTCCGTAAAACCTCCGGGACCGGCGAAACGCACGGCTCGCCGGTCGCTTCATCGACGAGCGAAAAAATGGTGTCGATCGGCTGGCCGTGAGTGAAAGTCGCGTCCCAACCGGTCAGAGATTCAGCGATCGAATTCAGAAACGTGACCCGGCCTCGCAGGTCGGTCGCAATGACCGCATCGCCGATGCTACTGAGCGTGACTCGAAGCCACTCGCGATGGTGCTGCGCTTCGGCGTCTGCCCGATCGATCAAGCGGCTGTTGATCCAGAGCGCGGTGGAATAGATCGCGACGAGGATTAGCACGAGCAGCGCCGTTCCGATCGCCGGCCGATACCAGCCCAGCACTTCACCGCGCAAACGCAGCCATCCGAGCGCTGTCGCCGCCGCGAGGGTGAGCGGAACGAGCCGCCGCAACAACCAGCCGCCGGACGTTTCTGCGACCGCGGCGCTCATCCAGCCAATCTTTGCGGTCCCGACCAAAAATCCGAAACCCGCGATGAGGAAACCGACCGCCGTGCTCAACGCCATCGGTGCAAACGGCGCGCTCTCGTCGAATTGCTTTATGCCATCACCGTAACCGATCACCGCGCAAAACGACGTCCCCAGGCTAAGGAGCGCCGCCCACTGCGCGACCGAAAACATTCGCGCCGTTTCTTTTTGGAGAAACAAAATCCCCGTGCCGAGGAGAACGAAATTCAACGCTGTCGTCGGCGCCATGCGCGTCGGGAAGGTCCCGTCGGGGTTAGGCAAGCCCGCGCCAAACAGAAACTGATCGATCCCGAAGTCGCCCCCGGAAAAATATTCCGCGAGCGTGCAGAGCCCGAGCAAAGCGGTGAATAAACCGCATCCCCAACACAATGCGCCGAGCGGTCGATTCGATTTTTCGCCGCGCCAAAGGAAAGCGAGCCAAAGACCGAGCGCGATGAAACCAAACGCGGTGTTCACCTTCGTGGGCGGCAGGCCAGGCGCGCCGCTCCTTAAACTCTCAACGCCCAGCACCCACCCCGCGATCACGAGGAATGCGATCGCCAGCAGCGCCCCGCCTAAAATCCGCGAAACGACCCGCCACTTCGCGACACGCGCAGATTCAGGATCGCGAAGCGGATTAGTCACTCGAGCTCGATCGGAATAACTAGATCAAAAGCAGTGCCGGATTCTCGAGCAGCCGCCGGAGTTCCTTTAGATATTCCGCGCCAAGGGCGCCATCGATCACGCGGTGATCGCAGCTCATGCCGATGCTCATGCGGTGGCCGACCGAGACCTGCTCGCCATCGTCGACCACCGGTTTTTTTACGATCGCGCCGATGGACAAGATGAATCCCTGCGGCGGATTGATGATCGCGGAAAAGTTGTCGATCCCGTAGCTGCCGAGATTCGAGACGGTGAACGTGCCGCCTTGAAATTCCTCCGGCTTCATCCGCTTGTTTCGCGCGCGATGCGCCAGGTCCTTGACCGCTTCGCTGATCTCACGGAGCGATTTCGTCTGCGCGGCGCGAATCACGGGTGTGACGAGTCCGTCGTCAATTGCGACTGCGATCGCGAGATCGACATCGGCATATTGCACGATCGCGTCTTCGTCGAAAGAGGCATTCGCTTTCGGTACTTTCGCCGTTGCTTCTACCGCCGCCTTCAGCACGAAATCGTTGACCGTGATCTTCGCGCTGTCGCTCTCGGTCCCGCCCGCTTTTAGCTCCGCGCGGGCGTTCAGCAACGGCGCCGCGTCGATCTCGATGTTCAGGTAAAAATGCGGCACTGGCCCCTTGCTTGCGACAAGGCGTTCCGCGATCACCTTGCGCATCCCGCTCAGGCTGATGCGCGTCCCTTCGCCGGGCTTGGATGCGCTCGCCGGTTTTGGCACGGCGACCGGTACGCCCTTCAATTTCGCGGCCGCACGCACGTCGGTCTCGGTGACGCGTCCGTCCGGTCCTGTCCCCTGCAATTGTGAGATGTTGACCCCCTGTTCCGCCGCGATTCTACGCGCCAGGGGGGAAGCTTTCACGCGCGCTTCCTCTGTCCCAGTGGTCGCTTTTTGTGCCGGTGGTTTCGGTGGTGCCGGTGTCTTCGCCGGCGCGACAGGCTCCGTCGTCTCTCGAGGCGGCGCCGTTTCTTCGTCCGCATCTTCCGCTGCCGCCGGCTTCTCGGTTTCCGCCTCTGCCTTCAGAGGCGCGCCGGCCTTCGGTGTTGCTTCCTTCGGTTCCGCGTCGGCCTTCGGCTTCTCTTCCTTTGCCGGTGCGGCTGCTTTCTTTTCTTCCTTCGCCGATCCGGCTGCTTCGCCCGCTTCGCCAATGATCGCGATCCGCGCGCCGACTTCTACTTTCCCGCCTTCTTCGACGAAGATTTCCGTGATTACCCCGTCCTCCGGCGACTCCCATTCCATGGTCGCCTTGTCGGTTTCGATTTCCGCGATGACATCGCCGGCGGAGACCTTGTCGCCCTTCTTCTTCTTCCAACTCACGAGGGTGCCTTCCGTCATCGTGTCGCTCAATTTCGGCATCGTGATTTCAGGCATGGCGACTCCTCGTTAGGCGGGACAAACTTTACGGACAGGGCGTGTCATTCTGAGCGAAGCGAAGAAGCTCGCACCCGCGCGAGGCGTTGCGGAGAGATGTTTTCGCTTCGCTCAACATGACAGCTCTGAATCTTCTCGCTGGTCAAGCGTAACAAACTTTACGGACCGCCGCGATCAGCTTACCGGCATTTGGCAGCACGGCTTTCTCGAGTCTTTCGTTGTACGGCATCGGCACGTCCTCCTGCGAAACGCGCGCGATCGGCGCATCCAGCTCGTCGAAAATCGCCTGCTGGATGCGGAAGCAAATTTCGGCACCAATCCCGCAGTAGGGCCGGTCCTGCTCGATCACGACGACGCGGTGCGTCTTCGCCACCGAATTGAAAATGGCCTGCTCATCGAGTGGCTTGATCGAGCGCAGATCGAGCACGTCGGCTTCGATCCCTTCCGCGGCGAGAGTCTCCGCGGCGGCGAGTGCGATCGGCACAGTCTGCGCGTAGCAAATGATCGAAACGTCGCGCCCCTCGCGCTTCAACTCCGCCTCACCCAGCGGAATGAGCAGCTCTTGATCTTCCGGTTCGACCAGCCCCTTCGAGCTATAGAGCAACTCGGATTCCAGCACGAGGACGGGATTGTTGTCGCGGATGGCCGTCTTCAATAAACCCTTCGCGTCGCGCGGAGTCGCGGGCGTGCAAATCTTCAGCCCGGGCACGTTGGCGTAGAAACATTCCGTCGCATGCGAATGCGTGGCGCCGAGCTGATGGGCCGGCCCGTTCGGGCCACGGAACGTGATCGGAATATTGAACTGGCCGCCCGACATCGTCAGCATGTTCGGCGCGTTGTTTACGATCTGATCGAAGGCGACGAGCGAGAAGCTGAAGGTCATGAACTCGATCACCGGCCGCAGTCCCACCATCGCCGCGCCAACTCCGAGACCCGCGAACCCATTCTCGCTGATCGGCGTGTCGATGATCCGCTTCGGTCCGAATTTCTCGAGCAACCCCTGACTGATTTTGTAGGCGCCGTTGTACTCGGCGACCTCTTCGCCCATCAAGAAAACATCCGGGTCGCGTGCGAGTTCTTCGGCGAGCGCTTCGTTCAACGCCTGGCGATAAGTGATTTCGCGCATCTCGCTCATCTCATTGCAGCCGTCACGCCGTCATCCTGCGCGGAGCGCAGCGAAGTCGAAGGACCCCGCGGCCTAACCGACGGTGACGCCACGGGATTTCTCGACTTCGCTCGGAATGACACTGAACTCACGCCTCCGCCGCCTCCTCAGCAATCGCCGGCGCAGCGGCGGGATTGATCGCTGCCTGTCCCGAGTAAGTGTAATTATAGAGATCTTCGAGCGGCGGCTCGGGACTTTCTTCCGCGAACTTCACGCTATTCAGCGCGGTGTCCTTCGCATGCTTGTCCATCTCGTCGAAATGCTCGTTGGTCAGCTTTCCTTCGCGCGTCAGCTGCGCGCGCAAACGCGTGATCGGATCGTCCAGCCGATATTTCTCGAGCTGATCTTTCGTGCGGTAGCTCGCCGGGTCCGACATCGAATGTCCGCGGTAGCGATAGGTCCTAATTTCGACAAATGCCGGGTGCGGATCCTGACGGATTGACGCGATCACGCCGCCCAGCTTGTCTCGGACATCGCGGAAGTTCATCCCGTCCGCGACTTCGCCCACGATGTCGTAGCCTTCCGCGCGATCGACAATTTGCTTCAGCGAAGTCGATCGTTCCACGCTCGTCCCCATCGCGAACAAATTGTTTTCACAGATGAAAACGATCGGCAGTTTGTAAAGCCCGGCCAGATTGAGCGCCTCGTGGAATGAGCCCTGATTGATCGCGCCGTCTCCGAAAAAACAGAGCGTGACGCGATCTTCCTCCCGATATTTGCAGGCGAAGGCCAGGCCCGTGGCGAGCGGAACGTGCGCCGCGACAATCGCGTGGCCGCCGTACATGTGCCGCTCGCGATCGAAATAATGCATCGACCCTCCGAGGCCCCGCGAGCAGCCGGTCGCCTTGCCGAAAAGTTCCGCCATGCAGGCGTCGGCGCTCGTTCCGCGGGCGAGCGCGTGCGCATGATCGCGGTAGGCCGTGATCAGGTAATCGTCCGGCCGGGCGGCGGCGATCGCCCCGACGACAACGGCTTCCTGCCCGATGTAGAGATGGCAAAATCCGCCGATCTTCTGCGCTTGATATTGCTGGCTCGCGCGTTCTTCGAAACGGCGAATCAGCAACATCAGCGAGAGCATTTCGACCTCGTCGCGTTGCTCCGGCGCTGGCATGCCGGTTACGCGGTGCGAGGCAGAGAACCGCGAGCCGCCGCCGGCGCCGAGCTTCGGCCGAAGCTCATGCACGCGACGAAGAGCGCGGTGAAGAGAAGATCGCTGACGAGCGAGTTGCGGAAGAACATCCAGGTCGGCGTCCCGCCGTAGTCGGGCAGACCGACGGTAAGCGATTGCACGAGGCCGGCGAAGTTTTTCGCGTAGCCCGGATCGGTGAGCCAGGAAAAGGAGTTCGTGATCAGATAAAACAGCGCGGACCCCGCGAGCGAGGCAGGCAGCAGCGTCTTAAGCGACGCGCGATTTTGCAGCATCAGCCCGATGCAACCGACCAACGCGAACGCGACATAACGCGAGATCATGAGCGGCTCAAGCAACGGCGCGCGGTAGTGGAAATTCAGAATGATGTCCGAGACGAGAAGCGCGAGCATCGGCACGGTGAATTTATACCGCGTCGGCAGGTAGGCGGCGCTGCAAAGCGCGATCGCAGCGAGCGGGGCGAAGTTCGAGATCCAGCCGGTGCCGGAAAGAATCGCCATACCGGTGGCGATGCGAAAAGCGATAGCGGAAAGAACGAGAAGAAGGGCGGGCAACATCGGGATGAATTTTATCCTTCCTGACAGATATGCAACGCGGTTTTAGCGCGAGGGCCGGCGACGGCTGGTGAGCCATCGGTCATCCCGAGCCGCGGAGACGGAGGGACCTCACACAAGCACGAGGATGTTCCGCGAGGAGAGTGCGACCGTCGAAGCGAAGGGTGAATTGCTTCCGCACCACGCCGCGAGTGTCCAGTCTGAATGGGCGAGATCCCTCGCTGTCTTCGCAGCTCGGGATGACGAGGTTGGTGCTAGGACGCTCTGCTGCGAACCGAACGCGCAGGCGCCAAATCGCGCAGCAGCGCTACGCCGCCGGTTCGGCGGCTCGCTGCGCCGGCGCTGCCGCTGCGGGTCTCGCAGCCGCACCGACCAACTTTTTCAGCCGTGCTTTGCGACGGTTCGCCGCATTCTTGTGCAGGATTCCACGTTTCGCCGCTTTATCGATCGCAGAAATCATGGAACGCACTTCCCCGGCTTCGCGTTGCTCAGTTCCCGCAAGCTTCTTGCCCATGCTCCGCAACCGGGTCAGGACTCTGCGATTGCGAAGCGTGCGGACGGTGGTCTGGCGAGCACGTTTACCAGCGGATTTTGTGTTGGCCATGGGAAGCGGGAATTGTGAGCGGGCAGGGTCGCGGAGGCCGCGCCGCCTGTCAAGATGCGAGCCGGTGCGCGGCGATCAGGCGTCGGTCGGACGATCAGACCCGCTGCGCTTCGCCGCATTTTTTTGCGGCGCGGGCGGTGGTTCAGGCGGAGCCGATTGTGCTTTGCTATAGATCGCGTCCGGCGGGCCGGCGGGCTTGATTGTCTCTGGCATAAAGACGGTGCCCTTGGGCGCATTTGGCACTTTGGGGAGTTTGTCCGGCGTCACTTCAACGACCGCGCCGAGCGGGATTTGATTGTAAAGGTCCATCACATCCGCGGACTTCATCCGGATGCAGCCGAAGCTCGCCGGTCTGCCGATGAGATGTTCCTGCGGCGTGCCGTGGATGTAAATGCAGCGGCTAAAGGCGTGAGCGTTTTCCGGCTGGAGACCGCGCAACCAGATGATCCGCGTGATGATTGGATCCCGCCCAGGTGCGTTCGGTTTGATGATCTCGCCCGTGAAACGCCGGTTATGGAAGACAGCGCCGAGCGGGGCATGATCGCCGATTTTTTGCGCCACATCCATGAACCCAAGCGGCGTGGTCATCCGACCCCAATCGTCGCCGAGGCCAAATTTCGAGGTGGAGACCGGATACGTGGCCAGCTTCATCCCATTCTCAATCAGCATCAGCTTTTGCTCTTTGACGCTCACGATCATCCGGCTCGGGCCTTCCGCGCGCGCCTGCGGGAGCGAAGCAGCGATCGCTAGGAGAATGAAGAAAGAAAACCGGCGTCCGAGCATGACAGACTTCTTACTTGAGCCTGCTGCTTTGTCACGCGGGAATCGTCAGTTCCACACGTGAATTTCCGAAGCTGAATTTCGGAAACCAGCGGCCGATGGACGACAGCGAAACGTACAGAAAACCGAGAAGAAACATGACCAGAAACGGCACGGAAAGGAATTGGCGGTGCGCGATCGCGAAGTAAAGGAAATAGCCGAAGTAGATCGCGAACGCCATCTCCACGAGAGGCAGCAGCGATTTCAGCGGCATATACTTGCAGCTGCGCCACGCCTGCGACTTCCGTTCGATCCCGTATTTCGGCGTGCGGGTGAATTCGGACTCGTGATTGAACATCGCTTCCAGCACGGCGCGCGCATTGTTGATGGACATGCCGACGCCCAGCGCCAGCAGCGCTGGGAGGAGCAGGATCTCTTTCATCCACGTCCGCGGATGAAGCTCGCGCTGCGCACATATATAGAAGACGGCCACGGAAAGCGACGCGGTCAAAAAGATCGGGACATCGAGCAGGAGGATTCGCAGCCAGCCGGCTTGCGGCCCGCCAACCGACGGATGGAGGAGCACGCAAAGCGAAGCGAGGAGGAGATACGCGAAGTTCGAGGTCAGGTGCGCCGTCGCCTCAATCTTGAGCGGCAACGAGAGATCGCTCCGCCAGACCGTCGGCAATAATTTTTTGCAGGTCTGGATCGAACCTTTCGTCCAGCGGTGCTGCTGCGATTTGAAACCGTTCATGTCCACCGGCAGCTCGGCCGGCGTGATCACGTCGGAGAGGAAAATGAATTTCCATCCGGCGAGCTGCGCACGGTAACTCAAATCGAGATCTTCCGTCAGCGTATCATGCTGCCAGCCACCAGCTTCCTCGATGCAGGTCCGGCGCCATAGACCCGCGGTGCCGTTGAAGTTAAAGAAGCGGCCGCTCCGGCTGCGCGCCGTTTGTTCGAGTAACAGATGGCCGTCGAGGAACATCGCCTGCACACGAGTGAGCAACGAATAACCGCGGTTCAGATGCCCCCATCGCGTCTGGATCATGCCAATTTTCGGGTCGGTGAAAAAGTGGATCGTCTTGCGCAGTAGATCCGGCTCCGGCACGAAGTCGGCATCGAGAATGCAAACAAACTCGCTGTCAGTCGAAGCCATCCCCGCCTCCAGCGCACCCGCTTTGAATCCAGTGCGGTCGGTCCGGTGGAGGAGCTCAACGTCGAAGCCGCGGCTCTGAAGTTTTTCCACTGCCAGCGCGGTGATTTCCTTTGTGTCGTCAGTCGAATCATCGAGCACCTGGATATGCAGCAGCTCTTTGGGGTAATCGATTTCGCTGACGGACTTCAGCAAACGCTCGACGACATAGACTTCGTTGAAGATCGGTAGCTGGACGGTCACTTTCGGAAGCTCGTGAAACTCGCCGGCGGGGAGCACCGGCTGGTTCCGATGTTTCAGGAAAAGATAGACGATGAAGTAACGGTGTATCCCGTAGGCCGAGAGGACGATCAGCACGCTGAGATAGCACGCTGTCCAGATGATTGATCCCACGCTTCCTTGCATAACGGTATAGAATTGCCGCCGTTGGAGGCGAATCAGGGCGACATGTTGCCGCTTACGGAGCTTGCGTCAAATCAAAAATGGCCTTTTTACCTCTAGAAACCGGTCCTCTCGCGTGGCAAATTGATCTCCCTTCCGCTCTGCCGATGAATCTTCAAATTACGCGACCAATTCCCGTTCGCGGACGATGCAAGCGCGACCGGCGCAGCGGCCGAATCACAGGAACCATGCCGCCTCTCGCCCGGCTCAGCGCCATCGCCATTCTCGCATTTTCCTTCGCCGGCCTCCCGGTCGCATCGGCGCAGGAGCCATCCACGTCGCCCGACGATCATCAGCGGGAGGAGCTCGGCGTTAACCCCTACACCGCGCCGGAAGTGGATGAAGTTTTCCAGCAGCTCGACGACGTAAAGCCGCTGCCGTTCGACAAATTGAAACGCGATTTCCCGCAGGCCACCCGCGCCGGGCGGGAGCAGATGGGGCTGATTTTCGGCGGGCTTGTCGCCGACGGTTTCCTGATCGTGGCCTGCGAAAAGAAGAACCTGGTCGAGGACCTCGGCCGGGTGTTGCTACGACAAGCGAAAAGCCTGGGCGTAGGCGAGCGCGTCATCCGTCATAGCGCGAGCCTGACGGAGCTGGGCAAGCGCGGCGATTGGCCGACGATGCGGAAAGAATTGACCGACACCCAGGCCGACGTGGAACGCGCGATGACCGAGTTGAAGGACCAAAAGATGGCGCATCTGGTCAGCCTCGGCGGTTGGCTGCGCGGGCTCGAGATCAGCGCCGGCGCGGTCGACGCGGACTATTCGCCGGAACGTGCGCGAGGCCTCTGGCAGCGTGATTTGATTAACTACTATGCGGAGGAGATGAAGACGCTGCCGCCCGCACTCGCGCACGATCCTCTGTTCGAGAAAGTGCGCGGCGGAGTGGAAGCGATCCGCGTTATTCTGGATAAGGCGCCGCCGGATTCGATGAGTCACGAAGAAGTCACCGCGCTGCACGAGCAGGCGCGCCAGGTCAATCTCGCGATTTCGCAAGCGGCGTCATGAGCGGGTCTTTTGTTTCTCGCGAGCCCTTCGGCGGTTAGCCCGCCAACCCGGAATGTTTACCGCCTGGCGTAAATCACGAATGCAGCGCGGCACCGAGAAATCATCGGACCGCGACCGGTTCGAGCGGTTCAATATCGTCATCGCGATCCTCCTCGCCGGCTGGGTGCCGTCGATCCTGATGTTGGTCGTTTCGTACACAATTCTCACGAATACGCTCGAGACGAAAATCCTCCGCGACCGGCAAACATTCGTGCAGCTCGTCGCGCATCTCGTCGGCGACGATCTCACCCGGACCGGCGGCATCATCGAGTATTACCAGACGCAGCCGGTCATCGCGAAAATCCTGCAGAACCCGAACGCGGC
Source organism: Verrucomicrobiota bacterium (assembly GCA_030945725.1). Classification (GTDB taxonomy): domain Bacteria; phylum Verrucomicrobiota; class Verrucomicrobiia; order Chthoniobacterales; family UBA10450; genus JALYZW01. The sequence goes on from JALYZW010000154.1 coordinate 10,340, forward strand.
CGATGCCGCACAGCAATGGCTGAACGAAACGTTCTATTCGCACCCGAGGATTGACGGGATGTTCATCGCCGGGCGGGACGGGAAGCTGGTCGCTTCGCTGCCTGTCATCCCGGCCACACTGACCCAGAATTTCTCGTCCAACCTCTGGCTGGAAGGCGCGATGGCGTCCCCCGGCGCCTACGTCTCCGGGGTTCACCCGCGTCTTTCCGATAAGCGGATGGCGACCGACATCGTGGGGGCGGTCCGAGCGCAGGACGGCACGATCGTCGGGTACCTCGGCGTTTCTGTTTTAGTGGAGCGGATCGGCCGGCGCCTCTCCTCGATCGGCATCACCGACCAGGCCGTCTGCCAGGTGCTCGATCAAAATGGCGCGCCCCTTTTCACGAGCAACTTCGCGCCCAACGCGTCGGAAATTCCCCCCGAAGACACCCGCGTGATCAAGGAGATTCGGAAGAGTAAGAACGGACATCTGGAGCGCGAGGGCGAACTGTATTCCTTCACTCCGGTCGAGGAGACCGGGTGGCTGACCGTCGTCCAGCAACCTCGCGCCGCGGCCTACAAGCCGGTGACGGATTTGTTGAACAAAATCACCGTTCCGGTGATCTGGCTCATCATTCTGACGGCGGTCGCAGCGTGGCTGGCGGGGAAATTCACGCGACGCCAGCGCGAAGCGGCGCGCCGGATCGAGCGCGAAGTGATCTTCAACGAAAAGATCCTCGCGAACATGCCGAGCGGCATTGCGCTGATCGACCCCGATTCGCACAGTTTCCTGCAAGCCAACGAAGCATTCGCGCTCATGGCGCAGCGCTTCGGCGGTCTCCCGCCCGACAAGGACATCTACGACGCGACCTACGACGAGGTGAAGATCGCGACGCCGGAGGCGATCGAGAAAACGATGACGTTCGGGACGCCTTTCCAGCTCGTCGAAACACCGTTTACCGATCACACCGGTCTGACGCGTTTCGTCAACGTGAACCTCTTGCGGCTGCAGGGTTCCGAGCAGCGGATTCAGGGCGTCCTTTACCTTGTCGAAGACAAAACGCGCGACGTGACCTTGCGTCAGGAATTGATCGGCGCGAACGCGTCGAAGGATCAATTCCTCGCGCTACTTTCGCACGAATTGCGCAACCCACTTTCTCCGGTCATCGCGATGGTGGCCGAACTGGAAGCGAGCGCGCCGGACACGCCGGAAGTGCGCCGCGCGCTGGAGGTCATCCGACGCAATGTGGAACTGGAAGCACGCTTGATCGACGATCTGCTCGATGTGACCCGCATCTCGAAGGGAAAACTCCAGCTCAGCGTCGAGACGGTCAGCATTCACCAGATCCTGCAACGCGCCTACGAGATTTGCCGCGAAGAAATCGGCACGAAAAATCTGCACGCCGAATTTCGATTGCGCGCTGCGCAGGATCACGTTGAAGGCGACCCCGCGCGTCTCCAGCAGGTGTTTTGGAATCTGCTGAAAAACAGCGTGAAATTTACCTCCGAAGGCGGCCGCATTGTCGTCGAAACGGAGAACGTCACGCCGGCGGCGATCGAGATCCGCATTACCGACACCGGGATCGGAATCGAAGCTGACAAAATCGAGAAAATCTTCGTCGCCTTCGAGCAAGGCCAAGGGTCGATTACCCGGCGTTATGGCGGCCTTGGCCTCGGCCTGGCCATTTCAAAAGCAATGGTCGCGGCCCACGGCGGGGCCATCCGTGCGAGCAGCGCGGGGAAGGATCGCGGCGCGACGTTCATCGTGGATTTGACCACGGTGCCTGCCCCCGTCGCACCCGAGCCCGCGTCTGTGCCGGTCGCTCCAATTCCGGAACGGAGGGCCGCGGCGCCGCCCGAGCGGGAGCGGCGGTACCGGCTTTTGGTCGTCGACGACCACGTCGACACATGCATCGGAATGAAAATGATGTTGCAACGGCGCGGCTACGAAGTGACCACCGCCCATTCCGCCGACGAAGCGATCGCCCGTGCTGGCGAGACGGACTTCGATCTTCTGGTCAGCGACATCGGCCTGCCCGACCGATCCGGTTACGAGTTAATGGAAGAACTGCGCACCACGAAAGGCTTGCGCGGAGTCGCCCTCAGCGGCTTCGGCATGGATAGCGACATCGAGCGAGCGCGCGCCGCCGGATTCTCCCGGCACCTGACGAAGCCGATCAACTTCGAGCTGCTCGAAAGTGCGATCCAGACACTCCTCGAGCCCGAGCCGAGCCTGAATTCCTAGCGGCTGCCAACCCTGCAGAAATGGCAGGCGGAAACGCTACGCCGCCAAATCGTCCGCCGACTTGCTCCGCCGCGGCGTGCCGGCGGCCGCTTCGTTCTCCTCCGCTTCCTTCAGTTCGCGCGAAAGTTTCTCGACGCGTTGCCGCATGATCTTTCCGGCTTTGAACTTCACCGTCGCGCGGGGCGGAATCACAAAACTGCTGCCCGGCTCGTTCGGGTTGCGCCCGACGCGTGGTTTCGTCAGACGCGGCTGAAAAACCCCAAAATTACGCAGCTCGACCGCGACATTATTCGCGAGGCTGTTCGTGATGTGATCGAGCGTTCGTTGCACCACCTCAAACACATCATGCTGGACCATTCCGGTCTGATTGCTGATCGCGACGACGATGTCTCGTTTCGTAAGCTTCGACATAGCATAAACATATCGCTCCCCGCGATATGGGCGGGTGGCACTTTCGCAAGAAATTACGATTATAGGTCCGATCGTGGCACACGCGATTCCGTGCGCGGCCCGGTGCGCGTTAATGCGCCGCCGCCGGCCGGCTTAAGAGTCGACTCACGAAATAAGTCACCGGGCTTTGGTCCGCCAGCGACTTCCGACGCGACTTCAACTGGCCCTGCACGACGCCGAGTTTCGTGAAAACGCTGTTCCACTCAGATTCCAGCCGGCGCACATCGTCATTCGACAGCTCTCGCACGCCGCGGACAGAGACGCAGCGCTGCAGGACATTCATGGCGCGCCCGGACAACTCGGAAAGCACGTCGAGCTCGCGGAAGATGTGCTCCGTCTCCTGCAACAAATTGGCGCGGATCTCCGTAAAATGGCGCTCCTGCTCGGCGGAGATGATGGGCTTCGCCTTGTCCAGCCCGTAGGTGATCAGATTGTGCAGCTTCTTCCAGTTTTCGAGCTGCAAGCCTAGCAGGCGCAGCTGTTTCTCGATCGATTTGTCTCTCATGAAGGGGATGACGCGGACAACTCCAGCGTCTCATCGAATTTTTGCAGGTTATCGATCAGGAGGTGCGCCCATGGCCGGTCGACCGTCTGCACCTGGCTGATGATTCCTTCTTCGAAATAAAAGCGGCCCTGGCGCCAGCGAAAGATCTCGGCCACCGCTGGTTCACCTTCCATCCCGTCGAAGACCGCGTGACGGACCGATCCATGGGCGAGGTAGATCTCGCTGTTCCCGCGCGCGGATTTGAAGGTGAATCGCCCGCTGCGCAGCCCCAGGCAGCTCATTTGTAAAATCTCGGCCGCGGAAAATTGATTCAGGTTGCCGATCAGTGAGTGGCAGGGATCGATCCCTTCCGCCGGGTTGCCCCCTGCCTCCAGCGAACGCACAAAACGGTGGAGCTCACCACGCAGCGCGCGGTCGCTCGTTCCCACGGAGATCACGACGATTTTCTGCTGATCAGCTGTCGTAGCGAGCTGATCATCGGCCAGCTTCGGGGCGAGGCATACGATCCGCAGGGATGGAAAATGCTGGCGCGCGTTAGTCGCCTGCTCGAGGGCGATCGGCTGTTCGCCCTCGATAATGAATCCATCGAAGTTCTCAGCCAGAAGAGTCGAGACTGCCTCGGGCAGCGAACGGACGATCCGGGTCTCCAGCTCATCGAGTTCATCCAGAATGCTGATGGCGCGGTCCTGAAAGACCGGGTCAGAGTTCAGGATGAGGAGTCTGGTTTCCACGGTAAGCGAGTAAGCGGAGTGACTTCAAAGCAAGAATCTTGCCTGAGTCCGCCCCAAATCCCTGGCCGCACCACCCGCCCCCGTCATCCCGAGCGGAATGCAATGGAGTCGAGGGACCCCGTAGCGAACCCGGCGACGTCATTCCCACGGTCAACGTTGACCCCGGAAATAAAACCCCCCGCTTGGTAGCGGCCTGCATTGAGCGGCGTCGAAGCGACCGCGGATCTGATTAAATTTGAAAACCAGAAATCCAGAAGACTTCCACTCCCCGCTCGGCTGGAACGCCGCACCATCCGCGTCATCCGCGGTCCATTTCCTCCTTCCCGATCACTCACGTAATCGGCAAGACTTAACGCTGCGCAATCTGCGGATAACAACTCCTATGGCGCGACGTCCACATCGTAGGCTTCGAGCAACATCACCCCTTCTGTCCCATCTTCGTTCGTCCCTTGCAGCGTGTAGGCCCCGGGGAAGAGCGTGAGCAGCAGCGCCGCCTCTTTATCGTTCAATGGCGCGAGGGTCGGATAGCTCTGGCTCAACTGACTCGCCCGCGCATCATTCTTCCAACCAGTATTGCTGGCAAACTTACGGGAATGGCTGCGGCGCGAGGCTCAGGTCATATAGCTCGAAGATAACAACCCCGGTCCTGCCGTACTGATCAAAGACTTGGAATGTATACTGGCCAGGGTACAAGGTGATAATCGCGAGCGTGTCGCCAACCGGACCTAAGTACAGCGCTGGAAAACGCGCGGCGATTTCGTATCGGCGTTGATTATATAGCAGGGCGAGCTGCTTTCCGTCTTTGTCTAAAACTCTTACCCATGGTGATCCGACCGCAGTCCCTATCCCGTATGGCCCGAGGAGATTGTTACCCGACGAACGCACTGCTATTTGCTTTGGCCTGGTTCCACTGATCGTAATTCCGCCAATTAACGTATCCTGTCCCTTCGCGGTAAGTGCTCGCGTCGAGAGATTCGCCATCACCGCCCCGGCGCTGCCTCCCCTCGTGTAGTGGGAGCGATACATCGGCTGAATGAGAGGGCGCGCTCGTGAGTGAGTCGCATCCGCTGTGGAGTGAACGTCATGCGCCGGTCGACGCATCGATTACGCAGATGAGTGTAGTTGTGCACTCGTGGTATCCAGCCTTGCACTGCCGGGTGTTTAGAGAGAACACACCGAGGCGAAGCGACTCGGCGCATGCGCCGCCGAGATGGGCGACTTCGGGAACATCCCGGAGTGGCCCGCTCTTTCGCCCGCTCAACTCCCTGCGAAATCTGGATACTTTTCGTGCAGTTGCTTCGTCAGTCGATCCGCCTCTGCCTTATTGCCCGCGCGCTGATAAGCCACGGCTGCTTTTTGCAAGGCGCGCGGCGTGATCGCGGGATCGTCGTAGAGAAGCGCGACGCCCATGAACGCCTTGCCCGCATCGTCGAAATGTTCGCGTTCCACCTGCACGTCTCCCGCGAGCAGGCGCGCTTCGGCATTCACGCGGCCCTCGGGCTGCAGCTGCATGATCTCTTCCGCGATTTTCTGCGCGTCGTCCGGCTTGTGTGCGGCGATCTTCGTCGCGCCGAGCGCGAGAAGCGTCTTCGCCTTTGCGGCGGGATCGGTCGCCACCTGCAGGTATTGTTGGTAGGCTGCTTCCGCTTCCGGGAATTTTTTCAGTCGCGACTCGGTTTCGGCGAGGTAAAACCAGAACTCGGACTTCGCGCCGCCGGGGTTATCGCCCTTGCTCAGCAGCGTCAGGTAACGTTCGGCGGCGGCATAATTTTTCTCGTTGTAATATTCAATCCCGAGCCAATCGAGAATCTCCGGCGGGATTTTCGCAGTCGGATCGGTCGCGACGAGCGTGTCGACTTCCCTCGCCACGGACGGCCGATCTTTCAGATAAAAATAAGCGGAGATGATGCGCAGGGTGGCGGAGCTGCCGTACTGCTGTTTGTTCAAATTGCGGGCCGCATCAAGTGGCGCGATTGCTCCTTTGTAGTCTTTGAGATCGAAGGCCGCCTTTCCGATGTAATAATTCGCCTGCGCGGCGATGGAACTTTTCGGGAACTCTTTTAGCAACTGCCGAAACGCGTCTGCCATTCCAGCGACGTTTTCCTGCTGGCCGAGAAGCAACGCCTTCTGCTGGAGCGCCGCCTCACGCTCGTGGGCCGCGGGGAATTTCGCGAGCAGCGTATTCAAATCCGCGATCGCATTATCGTTATTCTGCGCTTCCTGATACGCGAGCGCGCGCTGCATGAGCGCCGCGGGTACCTGCGGATTGTCCGCAAACGCTTTCAGAAAATAACTGAACGCCTCGATCACGCGCGGCCCGTTTTTCAGTTGAACAAAACACCACCCGAGTTTGTAGGCGGCTTCCGCGCGAAGCCGCGGCGAGAGCTGCGACGCGCGCAGCTGCTCATAGACCGGCGCGGCTTCGGCGAAGTTGGCCGCTTTGTAAAAATGCTCCGCCTGCAACAGCTTCGCCTGGTCCGCGCGTTCCGGCGGCGGATTGGTTTTCAGATACGCCTCGATCTCGCTGATCAGCGACGGTGCGTCCGCGTTGTAAAAATTAATCAGGCGTTGGTACTGCGCGTCTTTGGCTTCTTCGCGCGTCGAGTACTTCGCCACCAGTTGCCGGTAGATTTCATCGGCCTCTTTTGTGTGGCCGAGCTGGCGCTGGCTGTTCGCCGCGATCAACATCATCTCGGGACGAACTTCCTCCGGGATCTCCGCCTGGCCGCGGTTGTACTCCGCGACGACTTTGTCGAATTGCGCGGATTGATACTGTAACCGCAGCAATCCGACTTCGGCGATTCCATGCCAGCGGCCTGCTTCCGGCAGCGTCCGCCCTTTCTGTAAAAGCGCGGCCGCCTTGTCCGCCATCGCCTTGTCGATTTTGCCCTTGTCGGCCTGGATCAAATCGACCGCCACCATTCCGGCGCGCACGGTCGCCTCGGCTTTTAGCGCTGGCTTGCCGGTCTCGTTCGAGAGCGCTTCATAGTTCCGGAGCGCATCCCCTTTCCGGCCGCGTGCGAGGGCAATCGTGCCGGCCGCGAGCCGCGCGTCTTCGCGGTACGGATTCGGATTCTTCGCATCGATCACCTGCTGATAGGCGCCGAGCGCTTCGTCTTTCTTGTCCAGATTCTCGAGACAACGCGCCTCGAAATAGCGCGCCGAAAGCGCCAGGGGCGGTTCCTTCGATTTCGCGGCCGAGCGATGAAATAAGGTGAGCGCACCGGCGAAATCTTTTTGCGTGAACAGAATTTCACCGACGCCATACG
>JALYZW010000161.1 GCA_030945725.1 Verrucomicrobiota bacterium
CTTCAAAGCGGAGCACGTCCTCACCGCCTCAATCTCACTTCCGCGCGCGCGCTACAAAGAAGATCAGCAGCGGGTAGAATTTTTCCGACAGTTAGTCGAACGGCTGAAGCAGCTTCCCGGCGTCAGCTCCGCCGCGACGGCGTTAACGCTTCCGCTCGGTGGCAGCGATTACGGAATCGGCCGCGCCTTTGTGCCCGAAGGCCGTCCGTTGGCGCCCGAAGGCTCGACGAATGCCAGCTACTCCCTCGCCTCACCGGAGTATTTCCAGACGATGGAAATTCCGGTGCTGGCCGGTCGCACATTAACGGAACGCGACACCGCCACTTCGCCGAAAGTCGTGGTCGTGAACCAGACCTTAGCGAAGCAGGCGTTCGGCTCACCGCAGGCTGCGATCGGGAAGCGCCTGACGATTTGGCGCGATGAAAAGTTCGCGCGCGAAATTGTCGGCGTCGTCGGCGACACCAAAGCGTCGCGGCTTGACGATCCGGCCGGTGCGCAATTGTACGTTCCGCACCCGCAGGATCCGAGTTGGGGATTCACGTCCGTTATTCTGCGGACTGCGGGGGAGCCGACGGCGCTGGTCGCAGCGTTACGTCGAGAAGTGCAAGCGATGGATAAGGACCAGCCGATCTACAACGTCCAGACAATGGAAGAAGTCGTCGCGAAGTCGGCGGCCACGCGGCGTATCTCAATGTTGCTGTTTACCGCCTTCGCGGCCGTCGCGTTGTTGCTGGCAGCGTTGGGGATTTATGGCGTGATGGCTTACTCGGTCACGTTGCGCACCCACGAAATCGGCGTGCGCATGGCGCTGGGCGCGCAAACGGGTGACGTGCTGCGGCTCGTCGTGCAGCAGGGAATGGTTTTGGCAGCCATCGGAGTCGTTGCCGGAGTCGTCGGGGCGCTTGGTCTCACCCGATTGATGGCGAGTTTGCTGTTCGGCATTCGTGCGGACGACCCAGTTACGTTCAGCGCGATTTCCGCTTTGGTGATCGTTGTCTCGTTCATCGCCTGCTACATTCCGGCGCGCCGCGCGGCCCGGGTGAACCCGCTCGTTGCCCTCGCTGGAACCTAACGAATCATGATTAAGCTCCGACACATCGAACGATTCTATCCGCTCGCGAAGGGCAAATTTTTTTATGTCCTGCGCGACGTCAATCTCGACGTCGAGGAAGGCGATTTCGTTTCCATCATGGGCCCATCGGGCGCGGGGAAGTCTTCCTTGCTGCACATCCTCGGCATGCACGATCACGCCTGGACCGGGGAATATCTTCTCGGCGACGCCGCCGTCCATCAGATGAAAGCGAAGGAGCGCGGGACTCTGCGAAACGAGCAGATCGGGTTCGTCTTCCAGCAATATCATCTGCTCGATGACATGACGGTTTATGAGAACATGGAGATCCCGTTGTCTTATCGGCATGTGCCGAAAGCGGAGCGCGACGCGATCGTCTGCGACGCGCTCGACCGTTTCCACATTGTCGCAAAGAAGGATCTGTATCCGCGACAACTTTCCGGCGGGCAGCAGCAATTGGTCGGGATCGCGCGCGCGATGATCGCGAGTCCGAAGCTAATCCTGGCAGACGAGCCGACCGGGAATCTGCACTCCGACCAGGGCCGCGAAATCATGGAGTTATTCAAGAAACTGAATGGCGAAGGCACGACCATCATCCAGGTCACGCACTCGGATGTGAACGCCGGTTACGGCAATCGCGTGGTCCAGTTGCGTGACGGATTCGTCGTGAAGTGACTCGCTTGAAGCGATGCTGAGCGATCTTCGATACGCATTGCGCAGCCTCGCGAAGACGCCTGGCTTTACTGCGATCGCGGTCGTGACCCTGGCCCTCGGCATTGGTGCGAACAGCGCGATTTTCAGCGTCATCAATACGGTGTTGCTGCGTCCGTTGCCGTTCGCGGAACCAGAACAGCTCGTCGCGGTATGGAATAAGGCCGCGCACGAGGCGGATCGAGAAACGGCATCGTTCCCTGACTTTGCGGATCTGCGGGATCAATCGCGCACCCTGCAAGGCCTGACTGCGTGGACCGCGGCCAGCGCCGTCCTCGGCAGCGCCGACGAATCGCGCGAACTGAATGGCGTCGCGATTACGTCCGATGTGTTTCGCGTTGTCGGCGTGCAGCCTGCGATAGGACGCGGTTTCACGCGCGCGGAAGATGCGCCGGATGCGCGGGTCGTGGTCTTGAGCCACGAGCTCTGGCAGCGCGCATTCAATGGCGACCGAAATATTATCGGCCGCCAGATTCTTCTGTCGCTCCGGCCTTACACAGTCGTGGGCGTGATGCCGCCCGGCTTTCGCTTTCCCGTCGGCACTTCGGTCGATTACCTGATGCCGCTTCATCCGCTCGTCCCGACCGAAGTGACGCGCCGCAGCGGACATTTTCTGCGGATGGTCGGGCGGCTGCAACCCGGAGTATCGGTCGCCCAGGTAAACGCCGAATTAGCCGCGATCGCCGCCGGACTCAAGAAGCAATTTCCCGATTCGAATACTGGGCGGACGGTATTTGCGATTCCGTTGCATCAAGACCTCGTCGGCGACGTGCGCCCGGCGTTGATCACACTCTCGGCTGCAGTGTTGCTCGTAATGCTCATCGCATGCGCGAATGTGGCCAATCTTCTCCTCGCTCGCGCCACCGCGCGTCGGCGCGAGATTGCGATTCGCGCTGCGCTCGGCGCGAGCCGCACGCGCATTGTTCGACAACTGCTCGCGGAAGGCCTGCTTCTCGCACTCAGCGGCGGGATCGGGGGTCTTCTTTTGGCATGGTGGGGCATCGATGTCGTGCGGCTGCTCGGTCCCGGTGATGTGCCGCGGCTCGACGAGGTGCGCATCGATACCGTCGTGGTCGTGTTCACGATGCTCAGCGCAATCGTGAGCACGCTCCTCTTTGCGCTCGTACCGGCGCTGCAGGTCTCGCGGCCGAATGTGAACGAAGCGTTGCAGGAAGGAAACCGCGGCGCGGTCGGTCCGGACTCGCAGCGGTTGCGCAGCCTGCTCGTGGTCTCCCAGGTCGCACTTTCCGTGTTGTTGCTCGCCGGCGCGGGGTTGCTGATCAAGAGCTTTAGCAACTTACGCGCGACAAATCCTGGCTTCGATCCATCGCGTGTCCTCACCGCGGAGGTGGTTCTTCCGGGCGCAAAATATTCGACGCAGCCCTCGAAGTTTCAGCCGTTCTACGATCAATTGATCGACCGGCTGCGCGCGTTGCCGGGAGTCGAAAGCGTCGGCGGCGCGCAGCCTCTTCCTTTCTCGGGCAACGATCGCGCTTCGTCGTTCTGGATCGAAGGCCGGCCTGATCCGGGCCGTAATCCGAACGCGTCCCATCTCATCATCACCGCGGATTATTTTCGCACGATGCACATTCCCCTCGTGGCCGGCCGCGCTTTTACGCCGCAAGACAATGGCGCGGGCGCGCGGGTGGTCATCATCAACCAGGCGCTCGCGGAGAAATTTTTCGCCAGTCAGGACCCGCTCGGGCAGCACATCCTGCTCGACCAGCCTGCGGGCGGGCGCGAGTCCTTCGAAATCATCGGCGTCGTCGGAAGCACGCGTCACGAATCGCTTGCGATCGCGCCAATCCCCGAATTCTATTTCGCCGGCGCGCAGGAGCCGAGCCGTCGCTTCGATATCGTGCTGCGCACCGCGGTGCCTAATCTGGTCGGTGTCGATGCGGCCTTGCGCAGCGCGATCTCCGAACTCGATCCCGATGTATTCGTGCCGAAGTTCCGTCCGCTTCCGTCGCTCATCGGCACGACGCTCGCGCAGCCACGCTTTCATACCTTGCTGCTCGGTTGTTTTGCAGGCGTTGCGCTCGTGCTGGCTGCGATTGGCATCTACGGCGTCATCGCTTACACCGTCGCGCAGCGGACGAAGGAAATCGGGATCCGCATGGCGCTCGGCGCGCAACGCACCGACATGTTGCGGATGGTTTTGCGTCAAAGTCTCATGATCGTCGCGATCGGGCTCGCGGTCGGCTTGCTCGCTGCGGTCGGGGCGACTCGTTTGATGTCGAGCTTGCTCTATGGCGTCAGCACCGGCGACTTTTCGATTTACGTGATCGTGCTCGTGGTTCTTACAGTCGCGGCATTCCTGGCGAGCTATTTGCCGGCGCGGCGCGCGATGCGAGTCGATCCGATGGTCGCGCTTCGTTATGAATAACTTCGGACGAGCGCTCGCGGTCGTGATGTTCGCGAGCCTGCTCCTCGTGGGCCGGGCGGGCGCTGTCGAAATCCTCGAGGAGACGACCCACGAAACCTTTGAGGTCGAGCCTGGCGCGAGTTTCGACATCAGCGATACGGACGGCTCGATCCGAATCTACGCCGCGGACGTCCCGGAAATCACGGTCTCCGCGATTAAAAAAGCGTACACCGCCGAACGGCTGCAAGCGATCAAGGTCGCGATTGCAGCGGAGCCGAAGTCGGTCTCGGTGAGCACGACCTTTCCGCCCACGCCAAGCCATTGGAGTTTCAAGGATCGGTCCGGCACTGTCGAGTACACGGTGATCGTTCCGTTGACTACGCACATCACAAAATGTGAGCTGGTGAACGGCGAGATTTTAGTGGAAGGCCTGCGCGGCGGAAGCGCAAAGGCGCATCTCGTGAATGGATGGATGTCCGGTCACAACTGCTTCGGCGACCTCGACGTTTCGATCGTCAACGGCAAACTCGATGTCGCTTACGATTGGTGGGAGAACAAACCGTTTTCCGCGAAGGCCGAAAGCATGAACGGCACGATCCGCGCGCTGATTCCGCCGGACGCTTCATTGAAAATAACCGCCCACAGCGCGAACGGCCACGTCGTCAACGCGCTCCCGGCGGAGGATGAAAGCACTCCGCGGCCGACCCCTTCGCAGACCATCTCACTCGAGCTCGGCGAGAGCAGCGATCGCGCGTTGCAGTTGAGCGCGACGAACGGCAACGTCCGCATCGATCGCGCGTATTAGGCGCGTCGGTTATTTCATGCCGCGCGCCGTGAGGTCGGCGACCGCGCGGCTGTCCTCCTCCGCTTTCACGAGCAGGCCGAGTTCGCGATAACATTGTTCGCGTTTCTGCAGGGCCGTCGCCGTTTGCGTGATGGTCAGCGCGCGTGAAAACGATTCAACCGCTGCGATCAAGTCGCGGCGCTGCATCTCCAGTTCGCCGCGATATTGCCAGCCGGTGGAGAAATGCGGATCGAGCTCGGTCGCGCGCTTCGCCGCGTCGAACGCTTCGTCCGCGCGCCCTAATTTCATCAACGCATAGCTTGCCTCGGCTACAGCGCCCGCCGACTTTGGATCCAGCCGCGAAGCGGTTTGCGCGTCCTCGAGCGCGAGGCCGGGCTGGCCGACATCGTTCAGTTGCCACGCCCGCGTCACGTAGAGATCGGCGCTTTCAGTCTCCGCCGAAATTTCAGAATCGAGTCGGCTGAGCGTTTGCAGGAACTCCGGCGAGAAAGTGTTAAGCCGCGGATTGCCGACGACGCCGAGTTTTCCTAATTCGTCGCGCCCGCCCGCTTCGGCCAGGGCCACTCCCGCGAAAAGGCGCGGGCGCTTCGCGGTGGACTGCGCTTTCATGGCGAGATCGCAATCGGCCAGCGCGAGCTCCGGATCCTCGCACCGCAAAAACAACAGCGCGCGATCCGTGAGCAGGCCGGCATCGTGGGGCGAAAGGACGAGGCGCGCGTCCAATTCGCGGATTTCCGGGAGCGCGGTCGAAAGGCGCTGGAATAACTTGGACGCGCGAACCACTTCCGGATCCTCCGGCGCTAGTTGTTGGGCGCGGTGCAGATCGTCGAACGCGGTCTCCCAATGGTGCAACCGCCGGCCGCAGAGCGCACGTTGCACGCGGGCGGTCGCGTTGTCGTGGATTGCAATGTCGCGCGTCCAGGTCGCATTGGCATCGTCCCACTTTTCCTGTGCCTGCTGCGCGCGCGCGATTTTTTCCAACAAGCGAACCGTCTTCGGCGAGATGCGGAGGGATTCGGACCAGTATTGCTGCGCGGCGGCGGGATCGTGTTCTGCGAGCGCGATATCGCCCGCATACTCATCCATTTAGGGCGACGGTTTCTCAACGGCGACTCGCCAGGTCGCGAGCACGCGCTTCGCGCCGTCCAGATCGCCGAGTGCGAACTGCGCCTGAACCAAGCGATCCCAAAGCCCGTTGTCGTGCGGGTTGGATTCCAACGCGTTGCGCGCCAGCGTTGCCGCCTTGTCGTAGGCCTGCTCGCGCATGGCTCGGCTCAATTCCGCGCGCAGAGTTTGTTCCTGTTTTGAACGCGGGTGGTGACAGCCGGCTTCGCACCAAACGATCGCCGCGGAGGCGCAGACAATCAGCCAGCGGTGGTGTTTTCTTGGTGAAAAACTCATTTGGCGCCAGCCGCACGATAAACCATAATCTGATGCGCGCGCCGATCGCTCCGCATCGCCATGCCCTCGTTCGACATCGTCTCGGAAATCGATAAACAGGAAATCGATAATGCGCTCAATCAAGCGCGCAAAGAACTCGCGACGCGTTTCGATTTCAAGGGAAGCGTCGCCGAAATTATCTCGGAGAAAGACAAAATCGTGCTCACGGCGGAGGATGGAAACAGGCTCCGCGGCCTGCGCGAAATTGTGATCGGGAAGCTGTCCAAACGCGGCGTCGACCTGCGCAACATCGAACAAGTGGAGCCCGCCATCTCGCCGCTCGGCCACGCGCGGCAGGAACTGAAACTTCAGCAGGGACTCGAAGGGGAGAAGGCGAAAGAAATCATCCACGCGATCAAAGCGCAAAGCTTCAAAGTCCAGAGCTCGCTCCAGGAACGACAGATCCGCGTGACGGGCAAAAATCGGGACGATTTGCAGGCGGTCATTCAATTCGTGCGGGGCAAGGATTTCGGGGTCGCGACGAACTTCAAAAACTTTCGCGACTGATTTGCGCGAGTCGGAGCGCGGCGATCTCGAGCGCGTTTTCCCGCCTTGTCATTCTGAGCCGCATCAGACGGCGAAGGATCTCTCCCATTCAGCCAGCGCATTCGTGGTACCGAACGGCAGCAATCACCTCGGGGCTTCGTTGTCGTCATCCGGTTCGCGACAGTCGTGCTACTTATGCGAGATCCTTCGTCGTCTGCGCGACTCAGGATGACAGAGTGGACCGTGGCTCGCGTCGCGACCTTAGCTGATCAGCTGCGGCCGCAGGACGCCGATGCACGGCAAGTTGCGATAGCGCTCCATGTAATCGAGTCCGTACCCGACCACGAATTCATCTTCGATTTCGAAGCCGACGTAATCGGCATCGACGGTCCGACGCCGCGCTTTGCGTTTCTGCAAAAGGACACAGACGCGAATGCTCGCCGGGCCAACGGTTTCCAATTTCTCGCGCACCGCGGCAAGCGTGATCCCGCTATCGAGAATATCATCGAGGATCAGAATGTGCCGGCCTGCGATGTCGGGGAGCGCGACCTGGCGGAAGATCAACTCGCCCGTGGTTTCCGTCCCGCCATGGTAACTCGCGACACTGAGGCAATCGAGTTTGAGCGGCAGCGGAATGCGGCGAAGAAGGTCCGCCATAAAAATGATGCTGCCGTTCAAAATCGCGATCACGGTGAGCTCCCGGTCGCGGTAATCCGCGGAAATCTGCGCTGCAATTTGGTCGAGCCGACGCAGGATGGTCGCTTCATCGATGAGCACGCGCTCGAGGTCGGCTTGCATTCCGTGTTCTAGCGCGATGGCGCCGGCGTGTCGAGATTGCCGCGCGGCGAAACGTGCTCGCGGATCGTCGCGAGATCGTCCCGGCTAAATTTATCGGGCGAGCGTGCGGCAGCCTTTGCGAGCCAGGCGAAGTCATCCCGGGTCGATTGCTTGCGGCCGAGGATCGCAGGCAGCGCGTCGGTCGTGCGCGCCCGCACGAGCCGAACCCGGGCGTCTTCCGGCGCTGCGGCGACGGCCTGGTCCATGGTCGCGAGACCTTGCCTGAGCGCCGTGAGCTTGGCCGGGCCGAAACCCATATCGCGACTGCGCAAAGTGTAGGCACTGCCGAGGTAGGCGCGCGCGAGTTGGTTCGCCGGCTGCGCTTTCACTGCCGCCTCCAGCGAACTGATGCACTCCTCGACCGCCGACTTATCGCCCATCACCGCTCGCTGATAGAGACGCGCAATTGCATCTTCATCAGGCACGGCCGCGGCCGCGATGGTCGAAGCGAAGGCAAGAAACAGGATCGCGAGCCGCAAACGAACTTCCAAATGAATTTTCATTCACCGATAATGGTTACGGCGATGCGCCGATGATGCGCGGCCCGGCGGTGTTCGAAGAGGAAGACGCCTTGCCATGTGCCAAGTTGAAGCGTCCCGCCGTGGATTGGAATTACTTCGCTCGTTCGGGTGAGGGCCATGCGGATATGGGAAGTCGAGTCGTCTGGGCCCTCCGAGGTGTGAGTAAAATAGTCGGTATCCTCAGGCACGAGGCGCTCGAAAAATTCCTCGAGATCCGTGCGCGCGGAGCGATCAGCGTTCTCCATGATAATGAGGCTGCAGCTGGTGTGCTGGATGAAAACCGTCGCGGTACCGGACGCGACTCCGCTTTTTTGCACTACGGTCGCGAGATCGTCCGTGATTTCATACGTGCCTTTGCCGCGGGTGCGGATTTCGAGCATCTCGGTCTGGACTTTCACTCACGTGCGATAGCGCCGGCGCGCTCGGAGTTCAACCGGCGTCAGCCGCCTCGTAAATTGCATCGACCAATCGCAGCGACTTGTCGTTAGGCAGGAGGGACTGCTCCATCTGGTTCATTACGTACGCGAAGCTTATCCGATTTTCCGGATCCGCGAACGCGTGGCTGCCACCGGCGCCTGGATGTCCAAAGGCAAGCGGCGATGGCCCAAAGATACGCGGCGCGGCATCGGCGGGATCCTTCATGAAGCCGGCGGAAAACGCGGTCGGAATTCCAAAGACGCGATCGACCCCTGAGACGAGCGTGGTCGTCATCTGCGCGATCGTCGCTGCGCGAAAGAAGCGATGGCCGTCCAACTCGCCGCCGTTTGCGAGCATCGCGTAAAACTTCGCAAGCGCGTGCGCGCTGCCGATTCCTCCAAATGAAACGATCGGCTCCGCGCGCACCGCCGGCGTGTTCATCGCGCTCACCGCGTGCAGACCATGCGGCGACGTAAACGTGCGGCGCGGCAAAGTTCCCGGGGTGAGCAGGGCGCGGTAAAATTGCGCGGGTTCCGGCGGTCGGCCCGACTTCGCGGCGTAGATTGTCGCGACGCGATTGTTCTGTTCGGCGGGCAACCCGATCCAGATATCGAGCCCGAGGGGTTCAGCAAAGTTGCCTCGCCAATAATCGCCGATCGAAATCTGCGTCAGCCGCCGGACGAGTTCGTCGAGGAGAAAGCCGAAGGTGCGGGCGTGATACCCGTGCGCCGTTCCGGGCGACCAAAGTGGTACCTGCTTTTCCAGCGCGCGGATGACGCTTGGGTAATCGAGCACGTCGGCGGACTCATCGAACGCGCAAAGCCCGGCCTGGTGCGACATTAGCTGAGCGAGCGTGATTTCGCCTTTGCCCGATTGCGCGAATTCGGGCCAGAACTCCGCGACCGCCCGTGACAGCGCAACTTTGTCCTCTTGCAGAATGTGCAGCAGGCAGGCCGCCGCGAGGCCCTTCGTAGCAGACCAAAACAGGACGATCGTGTCCGCCGTCCACGCAATCTCGCGCCGCGCCTCGCGAAAACCGCCGTGAATTTCGAGAAGCGGTTCGGCGTTATGCCAAATCGCGACGGCGGCGCCGAGGTCTCCGCGTTGGGTGAAATTCTCCTCGAAGAGGGCGCTGATTCGACGATCGAGATAGCGACGATCGAAATCCATACGCGCCGAGGAGCGTAGCAGAAGTCGGCGGCCTCTGCTCGGTTGCGGCGACTCTTATAAAAAGGGATGCAACGTTTTCAGGTCGGGATCTTGCTTCGCGAGTTTGCGAAAGGATCCATCCATTCGAAAGCTGATCTGGAGATTCGCCTGCGCGTCGCGGACATTGCCGAGGAGCGCGTCGTAGCAGCTCATGTTGTAGTAGTAGATCGCTTCCTTCAGCAGCGCGATTGGCCCCGTTTTGAGCAATTTTTTCGCTTCGGCGGTCTTGCCGAGTTGGTGCAGGCAGAACCCGGCGTGGAGAAAACCCGTGCTGCAATCCGGCGCCGCGCGGCAGAGTCGCTGGCTGACACGGAGCGCCTGCGCCCAGCGATGCTTCTGCATCAAATACTGCAGACGCAAGTGCAACACTTCGGGCCGGTTCTGCATGCGCGGCTCGATCCCATCCAGCTCCGCGATCGACTCGCGAAACATGCCAAGCTCTGCGTAGCCGCAGGCCGCCTGGATCTGCCATTCAAATTGCACATCCCGTTGTCTAGCATAGGCCTTGCCAACCTAGAGCAGCGCTTCCAGTTCCGCGACGCGCCGCTCGAACAAGCGCAACGTGCTCTCGATCGGCCGCGCCGTCGTCATGTCGACGCCGGCCTCGCGCAGCGTCTCGAGTGGGAACTTCGATCCACCCGATTTGAGGAACGCGAGGTACGCTTCGACCGCGCCTGATTCCGATGCGAGAACGCGCTCGGAAAGTGCGACCGCCGCGGATAATCCGGTCGCGTATTTGTAAACATAGAACGCGCTGTAGAAATGCGGGATGCGCAGGCACTCGAGATCCAGTTGAGGGTCGAGCACGACCGCGTCGCCGAAATAGGCGTGGAGTAATTTGCGATATTCGGACTTGAAGACGTCGAGGGTGAGGGCTTCCCCGCTTTCTTCGATCGCGTGAATCACCGTCTCGAATTCGGCGAACATCGTCTGGCGAAAAAGCGTCCCGCGGATGTCGTCGACCTGCCGATTAATGATGTAGGCCCGCATCTTCGGGTCCTCCGTTTCGCCGAGCAGAAAATGGGTCAGCAACTCTTCGTTAAACGTGCTCGCCACCTCCGCGAGGAAGATTGGGTAATCGTAATCCTGGTAGCGTTGGGATTTTTGGGCGAACCAGGTGTGCATCGAATGCCCCGCTTCGTGGGCGAGCGTGTAGACATCCGAAAACACGTCGTCCTTGTAGTTCATGAGGATGAACGGCGGCGCGCCATAGCTCCCGCTCGAGAATGCGCCGCTGCGTTTTCCCTTTGTCTCGTAACGATCGCACCACCGGCCGCGCAGACCCTCGCGTAACGTATCGACGTATTCCCGACCGAGCGGCGCCAGCGACGCTGTCACTTTCTCGATCGCTTCATCGAAGCTGACGCGCGTCTCGATTTCTGAAACGAGCGGCACGTAGGTATCATAGGCGTGCAATTCCTGCAATCCGAGCACCCGGCGGCGCAAAGCGTAATAGCGAAGCAACGGGGCGGTGCCGGCACGGACGACACTCGTTAGGCCATCGTAGACTGGCACCGGCACGTCGTCCTGGAAGAGCGAAGCCTCACGCGCGGAGGGGAAGTTGCGTGCTCGCGCCCGGAAGACATCGGCTTTCACCGAATAGGCGAGCGCGGAGGCGAGCGTGTACTGGTGATCCTGGAATTCGGCGTAAAATTGATGGAAGGAACGCCGACGCAAATCGTGGTCGCGCTTGAGCAGAAACGAGCTGTAGGTGCTTTGGGTGAGCGGCCGTTCGACGCCGTGCTCATCGTGGAGAGTCCCGAACTTCATGTCGACGTTTGTCAGCTGGGAAAACGCGTCGTCATAGCCATCGAGCGCGGCGGCGCCCAGCGCGAGCAAGCGCTCCTCGGCTTCGCTCAGCACATGCGGCCGCATGCGGCGGATCTTGTGCAATCGGATGCGCCACTCCCCGAGCGCGGTCTCACGCAGAAAATGCGCGAACTTCTCATCGTCGATCGCCTGGATTTCCGGCCCAAGAAATGCCGCCGTCTCGCTGATTTTAGTCAGCAGATTCTGGAGCTGACCGACGCGCGCGAGATAATCATTATTCGCGCTGTCCTCGGCGAGTTGGAGCGACGCGAAGTGATAGACGCGCTCGATTTTCAGATCGAGCTGCTTCTCGAATTCGAGACATTCCGCCAAGGTCGTAGCGGAGTCAGCCAGCCGGCCGCGCCACTCCGCAATCCGCGGGAACGTTTGCTGAATCCGGGCGACATCTTCCTGCCATTTGCCGACGTCGGTGAAGAGCTGGCGCAAATCCCATTTGTCAGCGTCGGGAATGTCGTCGCGGGTCGGAGTCTCTTCCATAAGCGCTGCGATGCTAGCACGTCGGTCTCGGCGGCGCATGCGGTCCGCTCGGCATCGCCGGATGCGAGGCGATGATTTTCATCGCGGCGCCGAGCATGCTTTTGCCGGGCTCGATTCGGTGCCACGGCGACGCGCCGGACGGATGCGGCAACGGGATGACATCGAAGGCGTTGCGATCGCGTCGCATTGGAAAGACGCGGCCGATGACTTCGTCGAGTTTGTTAAAGGCGAGGAACTGCGCGATGGCTAGCTTGCCGACGGGAATCACGAGCCGCGGCCGAAGCAGCGCGAATTCGTCGTTCATCCATGTGGCGCAATTGCGCACTTCGTCCGGGTTCGGCACGCGGTCGCCGCCGGCGGGCGTTTTTCCGGGGAAACATCGGCAGACCGCCGCGAAGTAAATGGCGGATCGCACCGCGGCCTCGTCCATTCCGCAGAACTGGCTAAACCAGCCGAACAAGGTGCGGCCTGCGGTCCAGGCAAACGGCCGCCCGAGCACCGGTTCCTTCACTCCCGGCGCCTGGCCGACGAGCATGACTTTGCTGCGAACTGCTGTGCCCGAAACCGGCGGCGCAATCATGCGCGGACAACGACGGCATTGAAGCAATCGCGCGACATGCTGTTCGAGAAGCTCCTGCGCAGTAGGTCTAAGAATGGGACGAGGAATCGTGACCTCCGGGATTGGTGAAAGTATGCTGGAACCAGCGTTTGGATTAACCGCTACGGCTACGGCTACGACTTCGATCTCACGATACTGTTCTGTGCAACGGCGACGTCGCCGAAGTTGCATGAACGGGCCGTCGCGCGAACATCCTGACGGGGAATTCTATGGCGGTTCAATTTCGAGATTATTACGAAACACTTGGCGTCGCGAAGACGGCGAGCGAAGACGAAATCAAGAGCGCTTTTCGCAAGCTGGCGCGGAAACATCATCCTGATGTCGCAAAGGACAAGAAGACCGCAGAAGAGACCTTCAAGCAGATCAACGAAGCCTACGAAGTGCTGGGCGATACGGAGAAACGGAAAAAATACGACGAGCTCGGCGCGAACTGGGACAAACCCGGTGGTGGATTCCAGCGACCGCCGCCTGGATGGGCCGGAGGTCAGCAGCAGGGCGGGGGATTTCACCGCTACGGCGGCAATGACGAAGGCGTCGAATTTGAGTTCGGGGGGACCGGCTTCAGTGATTTCTTCGAGGCATTTTTCGGGGGCGGCCGCGGGCGATCGGCGTTCGGTGGCGGGGGATTTGGCCAACGTCCTGATGCCGTGGAGCGCGGCAGCGACGTGGAGGCGGACATCATGGTGACACTCGAAGAAGCGCTTCATGGATCAAAACGGACGGTCTCGCTCCGACGCGGCGCGTCGAAGAAAGTGGAGACGTATCAGGTCAAGATCCCGCGCGGAGTGCACGAAGGGCAGCGCATCCGATTGGCCGGCCAAGGCGAAGCGGGAGCGGGCGGCGGGAAAAGCGGCGACTTGTTTTTGCGCGTGCGCCTGGCGCGCCACCCGGAGTTTTCAGTCGAAGGAAGCGACCTTGTGCACGAGACGAAGATCGCGCCGTGGCAGGCGGTGCTCGGCGGCGAGCTGGAGGTGCCGACGCTCGAGGGGCATGCGCGATTGAAGTTGCCTGCGGGAACGCAGACCGGGCAGCGTTTTCGTCTGCGCGAGCGCGGTTTGCCGACGTCAGCGGGCGCGCGAGGCGACCTCTACGTCGTGCCACAAATCCGCGTGCCGAAAGAGTTGACCGATCGCGAGCGCGAAGTGTGGCGGCAGCTGGCGCAGCTCGGCGAAGGCAGCTTTGCCTCGACTCCTTCGACGCCGCCGGCTTAGAAAGCGCCGATGAAGATTGCGCTCGGCACGGACCACGCCGGCTTCCACTTGAAGGAAAAAGTGAAGGCCCTGCTCGAAGGTCTCGGACATGAGGTGAAGGATTTTGGCACGTTTAGCGAAGAGCCCGTCGATTATCCGAAGTTCATCCGCCCAGCCGCGGAAGCGGTCGCGCGCGGGGAATGCGATCGCGCGATTGTTTTCGGCGGTTCCGGGAACGGCGAAGCGATGGCGGCAAACAAAGTGCGCGGCGTCCGCTGCGCGCTCTGCTGGAATGAGGAGGTGGCGCGGCTCTCGCGCCAGCACAACGACGCGAACGTCCTGTCGTTAGGTCAGCGCGTGATCCCGGAGGAGACGGCACTTGCGGTGGTGCGAGTCTGGCTCACGACGAAATTCGAAGGCGGCCGGCATGCGGCGCGGATCGCGCAGCTCGACGTTTAGCGGCACTGGTCTAGGAGCACGGCAAGAACGAAGACGGCGCTGACAAACGCGTTGGTCTGGAAGAAGGCGCGATTAATCGCCGTGAGATCGAGCCGGCTCGCCGTCCGATGTTCATAAACAAGTGCGGCGAGGGCGACCGGCATCGCCCAGAAGTAGACGCGCCCGAGCTGCCCCACGACGCCGAATGCGACGAGCGCGACAATCGTGCCGCCGTGGAGAAACTGCGCCAGCCGAAGACTCCGCGCGATGCCGAGGCGGACGACCATCGACCGGAGACCTTCGCGTCGATCGAAGTCATAATCCTGCGTCGCGTAAATCAGGTCGAATCCCGCAACCCAGCAGACCACGCCGATCGCGAGGACGATCGGCGGGAACGCAAGTGTGCCCGTCTGCGCAATCCACGCGCCGATCGGTGCGACGGCCAGGGCCAGACCGAGGAAGACGTGCGTCGCGTCGGTTAAGCGCTTTGTGAGCGAATAGAAAAAAACGATCAGCAACGCAACGGGCGCGAGCAGAGCCGTAGCCAGATTGATCAAAGCCGCAGTCGCGAGAAATCCGATCGCGCTCACGCCGAGCAAAATCCATCCGACACGTTTCGAGATTAATTGATGACGCGCGGCGGTGCGTGGATTGCGCTGATCGAGCGACCAATCAACGAGCCGATTAAAGAGCATGGCGGCAGTCCGCGCGAAGACCATGCAGATCAGGACCAGTGTCAACGTGCGCACGGAAGGCCGGCCGTGCGCAGCGACCAGAAGCGAGCCAATCGCGAAAGGCAGGGCGAAGATGGTGTGCGAAAACCGGATCAGGCGCAGGAAGCGCGTGAGGCCGTTTTCCGCCTGGCGCGTCGACATTTCCATCACGCGATCGACTCAAGCAGCAGCTCCACGCATTCGCGACCGCGAGACATGATCGGCAAGCCGTGGGCGAAAAGGATGCGCTCGAACTGCAGCTCGAGGAGCCCGCGAAGGGATTCGCGCATCTGCAGGGGATCCTGACAATATTTGTCCGGCAGGAAGGTGAAGCCGTAGGGATCGAAGTTAATCAAAGCATCGCCGATGATCAGCTCGCCGCCGTCTTCGGAATGGTGAATCGCAATTTCCCCGGCCGGTGCGCCCGGAAGGCGGATAATCGTTAGGCCCGCCGCCGCCTCCACGGGCCAAGTGTTCAGGTCGTGCCGTGCGGGCGCGAGCAAGAGCTCGGGGTCGACGAAGATGGGCGCGCCGTACTCCTTCGCGAACTTCGCCGCGCTCCGAACGTGATTACTGTTCGTAACGAGAATGCCGGTAATTGTCCGTCCGCGCAGGGCGTGTTCGAGCGCAGTCGGCGCGAGGGCGATTGGATCGATCAGATAAGTCGCGCCGGCCAGCAGCAGGGCCGTCGAGAAGAGGTCCGCTTTGGCGCTCGCGTCGTACTGTTGCCAGAGAAATGCCGTCCGACTCACCTGGACGACTTCGATCGCAAGGCTCATGACCGATTAGATACGGGGTGGCTTCGGAACCCAAGCAGTCCAGCACTAATAAAAGATTGGAGGCGAAGCGATGGCATTATAGCTGCTATACGGAATATAATTACCATAATATGACAACCTTCTCCTACCAAGCTCGCGACGCCTCGGGCAAGATCGTCTCTGGAATCCAGGACGCCCTCGACGAGGACAACGCAGTGACCAGTCTCATGGGCCGTGGGCTCATGGTCCTGTCATTGCAAAAGAAAGCTGCTGCCAGCCGCACCAAAAAGAAAGCGTGGACGGTCAAAGAAACCGATCTCGTTCTTTTTACCCGCCAACTTTCCACGATGGTCGAGGCGGGCATCTCGCTCGTCCAGGCCCTCACCGCGCTCTACGATCAGTCCGACGGCAAGAAGCAAAAAAATCTCCGCAACATCATCAGCGACGTCACGACGCGCGTGCAAGGTGGCGAAACATTCAACGAAGCGATCGCGAAACATCCGCGCGTGTTCGATCGGCTCTTCGTCAGCATGGTGAAGGCGGGTGAAACGGGCGGTTTGCTCGCTGAGATTCTTGATCGGCTCGCCGGCTTCCTCGAGGCCAGCGCGCGACTGCGCAAGAAGGTCAAATCCGCGATGACCTATCCTGTGATCGTAATTTGTATCGCGATGTTGATCACCATTTTCCTGCTCGTCAAAGTGGTGCCAATCTTCGGCGAAATCTTTAAGGACTTCGGCGCGAAGCTGCCCGCTCCGACGCAGTTCCTGATCGACGTCAGCGATTTCATGCGCGGTGAATGGTACTTCCTGATCCTCGGATTTGGCAGCGTGTTCTTCGGCATTCGCTACTTCCTGCGCACAAAAGGCGGCAAGCAATTCGCAGACAAATGGAAGCTCAAGCTCCCGATCTTCGGGCCGCTCATCCACAAGATCTGCATGTCGCGCTTCTCGCGCACCTTTGCCCAGCTCATCCGGAGCGGTGTGCCGATCCTGGAAGTGCTCGACATTGTCGCCGGCGCTTCGGGCAATCATGTGATCGAAACCAGCCTCAAAGGCGTCGCAGAAGACGTGGAGAAAGGCGACAATCTCTCGGTCGCGCTCTCGAAGAAAGCGATCTTCCCCTCCATGATGTTGCGCATGGTCTCGGCCGGTGAAGCCACTGGTAAGATCGACACCATGCTCGAGAAAATGGCGGACTTCTGGGACGAAGAAATCGAAGCGATGCTCGACGCGCTCACGTCCTTGATCGAGCCGTTCCTGATCGTGTTCCTCGGCGTCATCGTCGGCGGTATCGTGATCGCCATGTTCCTGCCGATCTTCAAACTGAACGAAGTGGTCTCGCAGGCCAAAACGTAAATTTCACAGAGCAAAAGCTAAGGAGAAGGCCTCGCTCGAAGACAGGGAGGGGTGGACTGAGTGGTCCACCCCTTTTTGCTGTACTCGTCCTACTCTTGCTCGCAATCGTCCTCGTTTTCGCGCGAGCTGGCTTTCATCGTCATTCCGAGCGAAGCGCAGCGGAGTCGAGGAACCCCGTGGCAATAGCAAGGTGTGGCAACGGGGTCCCTCGACTTCGCTCGGGATGACAGAACCGGTGCGGTCAGCTTTCGTATATTTCGGCCACCGCCGTCACCTGGGCATACATTTCGTGATAGATGCGCTCGATCGCCGCCGCAGGATCTTCCAGCATCATGCTTTCTTTGATTTTGCTGGCGTAGATCGCGAACGAAAACGGCGATACCACCGGCAATTCGCGCAGTCGCCAGGCAAAGTTTTGCACTTCGTCGAGCAGCGCGAACGCGGTCTCCGCATCGAGGAAAGTGTGCGTCGCCTGGCGATACGCTTCTTCCAGCAGCGGATGATCGGGCTCGTGTTCTTCGAGAACCCGGAACAGCACCTCCGCGCTCCAGCTCAATTGTTTTGGCCGCCGCTGTTTGCCGGGAAGATTCCGGGGCACCATCAAACCCGTTTGCGCGACTCCGCGGAATTGCCACTTCACCAGCTCCGAACCACGAAGCGCGCGTCGCAGATCTTCCTCTGCGCCTTCCGCTTCAAAACAGAGTCGCCAATCTTCGACCGGCATTTCCTGGAAAGGTCGCAAGGTGAGCAGGAAGCCATAGTCATCGATCGTCACCAGCGCGTTCCCACCGATCCGCTGCCGCACGCGCCAGGCCACGATCCGCGAGAGCGCGTCGTTGGCGCTCCGACCGATCAGTGAATGGAAAAAGTAGTGGGAGAAATCGTGATCGCGATACAGCTCGATCAGCATTTTCCGACCGATCGGAATCTCCGAGATCGTGAGCTGCGCGCGGAAAAGTTCTACTACCGCCTGCGCGTTCGCGATCGAGACCGCATAGTTTTCGACCAGCCAGTCAATCGCCGCTGCATCTGCCATCCCTGCGGAAAGGCGTTCTTCAATCTCGCTCCGCAGCTGACGAACGCCGCGCGCGATCCCGGAGGTCAGCGGCATTTTCGCTGCATTCCAACGCGGCACCGTCGGCAGATGTCCATCCGCGCGCTCGACGATTGCCTGCTGCACGCCTGTATCGATCAGCCGCAGGATGCGTCCGCCGAGCACGAACAGATCGCCGATCTGCAGCTGCTTGATGAAGTTTTCCTCGACCGAACCGAGCCGTCGGCGTCGCAGCATCACATCCACGAAACCCTCGGAATGGATCGTGCCGATATTAACCAGGAACTCGCGCGCAATTCGGGGATGCGCGAGCGAGATCATCCCGTCCGCGACGCGAATTTTGCCAAAGGTCCTGGCGTATTGTTTTTCCAATGACGCGCCGCCGCCCTCGAGATATTGCACAATCCGTTCGAACTCTTCGCGCGAGAGATTCCGAAACGGATACGCTCGGCCGATCAATGCGAAAGCCGCGTCGATCCCGATCGGAGCGAACGCCGCCATCCCGACGATATGCTGCGCGATCACGTCGACCGGTTGCTCCTGCACGCGGATCGGATCGAGTGCTCGTTCGCGCACGAGTTTCGCGGTCACAGTCGCTTCCACGAGATCGTTGATGTTGGTCGCAATCAGGACGCCGTGGCTGGTGCGATTGAGCGAATGCCCCGACCGACCAATCCGCTGGATTGCGCGCGACACGCCTTTCGGAGTGGCCATCATCACGACGAGATCGACGGCGCCGATATCGATTCCCATTTCGAGGCTGGTCGAACAAACGACCGCGCGCAGCTCGCCATTTTTCAGCCGATCTTCCACTTCCGCGCGCACGCTCCGATCGAGCGATGCATGATGAATTTCGATTTGCTTCGCCAGATCCGGCAACAGCTCTTTCAGGTGCAACCCGATCTGCTCGGCCGCCGATCGCACATTGGTGAAGACAAGCACCGACTGCCGCGTGCGGATCAACTCGGCAAGCTCTGAGTAAAGCCGGATGCCCGTGTAGCCCGCCGGCGGATAAGGCTTTCGCCGAATCGGCGAGAACACTTCTACGATCGATTTCCGCTCCGATTGCGCTTCAGCGATCTGGCACTTGCGTCCGTGGCCGACAAGAAACTTCGAAAGGACATCGAGCGGGGCAGCCGTGGCGGAAAGTCCGACGCGGCACATCCGATTCGACCTCGGCTTCGCCATTTTGCGGATGTGTTCTAGACGCTCGAGCGACAACGTGAGATCGGCGCCGCGCTTGTTGCCCGCGAAGGAATGCAGTTCGTCCACAATCACGAATTGCACTTCGCCGAAATGGGACGCGTAGCTCTCCTGCGCCAGCATCACGGCCAGACTTTCCGGGGTTGTCACCAGGATGTGTGACGCCTTCCGGCGGAACTTCGCGCGATCAGTCGTGGAGGTGTCGCCCGTCCGGACGTGGATCAGAATTTCCTTCTCCAGACCGAGGCCAGCGATCGGCGCGCGCAGGTTTTTTCCGATGTCGTAAGTGAGCGCACGCAGCGGCGAGATATAAATGCAATGCACCACGGGCCGAAGTGTTCCCGCGTCGATCGTTCGCAACAGAAAATCGAACACGCCGAGGAACCCGGCGAACGTTTTGCCACTGCCGGTCGGCGACGTGAGCAGGATCGATCGCCGCGCCAGGATCGCCGGAACCGCCAACCGTTGCGCATCGGTGAACCCAGGATACGTCGCGGCGAACCAGGCGCTTAGTTGCGGATGAAGGCGCGCGCGCAAATTCTTCGCTGACGTCGGGCGGGGGGAGGGCACTGGCCAATATAAACGAACGCGATCTGCCTGCGTCCGCACCACGGCGTCTCCCTGATCATTCGTGATCCCTGCGCGCGATTTTTCTTGAGCGCGCAAGGTTCCTGCGGCAAAACGACGCCCTCAAAACTAATGAAAAAATTACTCCTCCCAGCTTTGTTGTTTGCTTTCGCTCTCGGTATTCGGGCCGCTGATATTCCTCCGGAAAAGGAATTGAAACCGTTGGTGCAAAGCTCGCTGCTCTCTTTCAACAAGAGCGTCCAGGCAAAAGACTTTTCGGGATTCTACAAAGACATTGCCGCGATCTGGCAGGAACAGACGACGCCGGAAAAGCTCGGCGCTCTCTTCAAAGATTTCGGCGATAAGGAAATCGACCTTGCGCCGATCAAGAAACTCGAGCCGGTCTTCAGCTCGCCGCCTTCAATCGACTCCGACGGCGTTCTCGTGGTGAAAGGATATTATCCGACCACGCCAGCACGGACCATTTTCCAGCTGAAATATCTGCAGGAAAAAGACGAGTGGAAACTCGTCGGAATCAAAGTGGATACAAAGCTGGATTGATCGGCTTATTTCTCGGGATTCACCGGGAAGTGTTTGTTCTTTAGATTCTCCGGCACCCGTTCGGTTCGCTCCGATTCGATCTCTTCCGCCGCGGCGCCGATCGCCTCGTAGGCCTCCCGGTTTTTCTTCGCGCGCGCCATGTAGGCGACCGCGTGGGCGAGGGGAATGCGCGCTTCCGGCATTCCCACAAACTCCACCGCCTGCTGCGCCGCGACGGCTAACGGCAGCGCTTCCGCGTCGGCTAATCCCACATCCTCGCTCGCGAAGATCACGATCCGTCGCGCGATGAAGCGAATGTCCTCGCCGGCGTGCAGCATCTTCGCAAGCCAGTAGATCGCGCCTTTCTCATCCGAGGCGCGCATGCTTTTGATGAACGCGCTGATCGTATCGTAGTGCGCATCGCCGGCGCGATCGTAGACGACTGCTTTCTGTTGAATGCTTTGCTCGGCGACCGTGAGCGTGAAGTGAACCGCGCCCTTAGCGTCAGGCGCGGTCGTCAACACTCCGATCTCCAGCGCGTTTAGACACTTTCGCGCATCGCCATCACTCACTTTGGCGAGGTGACGTTTCGCGGCCACATCCATTTTGACGCGATGCTTCCCGAGTCCGCGTTCGGCGTCCGCGAGTGCGCGATCGATCAAATCGCAAAGATGATCAACGCTTAGCGCTTCCAGTTGAAAAACCTGCGAGCGCGAGACGAGAGCGCTGTTCACATAGAAAAACGGATTGTAGGTCGTCGCGCCGATGAGACGCAGATTTCCGCTCTCCACATCGGGCAGCAGGATGTCTTGCTGCGCCTTGT
The DNA here is from genome assembly GCA_030945725.1 of Verrucomicrobiota bacterium. GTDB lineage: Bacteria > Verrucomicrobiota > Verrucomicrobiia > Chthoniobacterales > UBA10450 > JALYZW01. The sequence continues at coordinate 21,428 of JALYZW010000161.1, forward strand.
TGAAATGATGGATCTCGTCGACGAACAGGATTGTCTTCTGGCCGGAAGTGCGCCGCCGGTTTGTCGCGGACGCCACGACACGCCGCATGTCCGCGACGTTACTTTCGACGCCGCTCAGGCGCTCGAATTTCGCCTTCGTCGTCTCGGCGATAATCTGCGCCAACGTTGTCTTTCCGGTGCCGGGCGGTCCCGAGAGAATCACGGATGGAAGGCGGTCGGCTTCGATCGCGCGACGCAGGAGTTTGCCGGGGGCGAGGATGTGCTGCTGGCCGACAAACTCGTCGAACGAGCGGGGCCGCATGCGAGCGGCGAGCGGCGCGTTCTGATCCGCCCCCGCGACGACCGCATTTTCTTCCGTGGCAAAAAGATCCTGCATGGGCAAAAAATCCGCAGCACGAATCTAGCTGCACTTTATAGTCGCGACCATGCGAAAGCCTTTGTTTGCCCTGCTCGCGCTCTTCATGGCGCTCTCGCTCGCCGACGGCGCGACGGCTCTTCCATTTGACACCGTTTTTAAGGGCCGGGAAAAATTCGATCGGCTGGTCAGCGCGGCCGCGCAGTACAATTGGAAAACGTTGCCAATCGGCGAACGCACGGCCGCAGTAGGCCAGGCCATGGTCGGCACGCCCTACCGATCGTTCACCTTGGAAATCGATGATCGAGTCGAGGCGCCGTCCGTGAACTTCAACGGACTCGACTGCTGGACGTTCTTCGAGGACGCGCTCGCCTTCGCGCGCATGCTCGATGAGCCCCAGGAAAATTGGACGCCGGAACGCATGCTGCACTACATCGAACTTGATCGATATCGCGGAGGCGAATGCACCGGCGATTATCTTTCGCGTCTGCATTACCTGGAGGATTGGCTCGCCGATAACGACCGACGCGGCCTCGTCAAAGACCTAACGCGGGAATTGGGCGGAGTCAGCATTCCGCATTCCGCGCGCGAAATGACGCTCGGCTGGAAACATTACCGCTACCTCGTGGCGAACCGGGCGTTGCTTGGACCCCTCGCGCAAATGGAAGCGCGCGTCAGCTCCCGGCCGATGTATGAAATTCCGAAAAATCGCGTCGCCGGCATCGAGCCGAAGCTGCGGAGCGGCGATATCATCGGCATCATTTCGCGCGATGGGCCGCACGCATTCTCGACTTCGCACGTCGGGCTCGCGCTCCGCGGCAGTGATGGAGCCCTCCATTTCATGCACGCTTCCGCGCCTCACAATTTCGCGAAGGTTGTGGTCGATGCGCGCCTGACCGATTATCTGAATCGATACCGCACCGATTCCGGCATTCTCGTCGCGCGTCCGTTACGATAAAGGGCCGAGGGCCACCGACGCGATCGGCGCGAGCCTGACCACGCGATGAGTGACGGCGCCAAACTGTGGATCGTTCTCGCGCGGCCGGATCGTTTGCACGCGGCGCTCGTCGCCTGCGAAGCGGTCGCCCATCGTTTCCCCGGCGGTTGTCACCTGTTGCGCGAAGATTCGAGCTGGTGGGAGCGGGCGCAGTGGAAAAAATACGCGCAGCGCTTCACCTCCGTGCGCGCGTGGCCGCGGGTCGAGACGTTTCGGGGGTTGCGCGATTTGCCGCGCCTTTACCGCGAAACGGCGCGTCGCCGGCAGCAGATGGCTGACCTGCCCGTCGATCCTCGGCAGGATGTTTTTCTTGTCCTTGGCGGAACGCTCTCGATTGCCAATGCGGCAATTTCCACGCACCCAAAGACGTTTAAGATTCTCGGCCTCGCGCGCCACATGTACGAAGATCTGATCCGGCCGATTGACCGTCGGCGGTTTCGCTTCACCACGTCCGGATGGGTCCAAAATCGTTTCGTGGAACCCCTCGCGCGCGTCGAACCGACGATCAATCTTCGATCACGTTTTCGCGGCGGCGGAGACGGTGCTCGGTTCAGCCGGTTCGCGCGCGAGATCATGGAAATTTACGATGTGGCGATCGTGTTCAGTAACACCGGTCGCGACCTGCCGCCGCACCCGAGCGACCGAACGCTGCCGGCGCGCTTCCCGAGCATCGCCGATTTGGGCGATCATAGGCGGTCGGCCGAGCCGTCCGGTATTCGCCGCGTCGTGTTCTTCGGCACGCCGTTTCTCCTCATTCACAATCTCAAACCGGCCCGATACGTGGAGCGCCTTAACCAGTGTCTCAATTATCTGAGGGACTATTACGCGCCGCGATGCCGGCTCATTTACCGGCCTCATCCGGCCGAGACAAGCGAGGCCACGGAACTCGATTTGCGTGGCTTCGTGGTCGAGGACGATCGCGAAGTGGCGGAACTGTATTTCCTCGAACACTTCAGCGAGATCGAGGCGGTTTATTCCGTCTCGTCGACCGTCTCACGCGTGGCGTTAAACAACGGACTGAACGCATACTGCTTCTGGCGCTGTTTCGATTTTCCGCCGGCCGCTGCGGCATTTTTCGAGAGCATCATGGGCGATGTGCCGCCCGAATTCGAGGTGCGCGATTTGTGGGTGCCGCCGGTGGCACACCTTCAGCCACGTGAGCCGGAAGCGGATGGAGCCAGCTTTGGCACTGTGCTGAACCGCGCCCTCGATCTCCGCGGTCGCCGGTGAACGTTCTCCCTACGCGGTCATCCCGAGCGAAGTCGAGGGACCCCGTCGCCTGATCGATTGTGAAACCACCGGGGTTCCTCGACTCCGCTT
>JALYZW010000169.1 GCA_030945725.1 Verrucomicrobiota bacterium
GTCTTCGTCGGTTTGATCTGGGCAATTCTGCGCACGCCTGCGTTGGCGGTGCGCGCGCCGCTCATCGAACCGCTCACGGTTCGGCGAATTGGCGAAGTGTTAATGACGGATTTTGTCTGGCCCCTCCAATGCATCGGCCTCGTGCTCACTGCTGCGCTGCTCGGGGCGCTCGTACTCGTGATGGAGGAGAAGCGGTAATGCAATCCTCCCGCGAGCACATCCATTCCCGAATCAAATGACCGCTTCGCTCCAAACCTTCCTTGTGATCTCAGCGGCACTGTTTTGCATTGGCTTGCTCGCGGCGTTGAGCCGGCGGCACGCGATTTTCATTCTCATTGGGATCGAGTTGATGCTCTCCGCTGCGAATTTGAATTTCGTCGCCTTCTGGCGCTTCGGCCCACCTACAGCGGCGCCGACCGGCGTCATGGTGGCCATTTTCTCGATCGCGATCGCGGCGGCGGAAGCGGCGGTTGGCCTCGCGTTGGTCATCGCGGTTTACCGGCACTATCGCACCACCAACGTGGACCAGTTGGACCAGTTGAAAGGCTAGCGATATGGCGGAATACCTCTGGCTGATTCCCGTCGCCCCGCTGGTTGTTTCACTGATCATTTTATCGGTCGGCAAAACGGACGGACGATCGGCTGCGGCATTGGCCATCCTCGGCCAAGCGATCGCGCTCACGCTCGCGATCATCGCGTTTATCCCGACGCTAGCGGCGCCCGGTTCCCGCTCCGTTCATAATTTCACCTGGTTTATTTTTGGCGATCAGGCAGTGCGCGTCGGGTGGGTCCTGGATCCGCTGACTGCCGCGATGCTGCTCATGATTACGTTCGTCGCGCTCTGGATTTTTGTGTTCAGCGTCGGCTACATGGCGGACGACAAAAACTTCTCTCGCTTCTTCGCGTATCTGTCGTTTTTCACCGCCGCGATGCTGGGCGTGGTGATCGCGAACAGCCTGTTGCTTCTCTTTGTCTGCTGGGAACTCGTCGGCCTCGCCTCGTATCTTTTGATCGGATTCTGGATTGAACGGCCGAGCGCTGCCGCCGCGGCGAAGAAAGCTTTCATCACGACGCGCATCGGGGACATGGGCTTCTTCCTCGGCCTGCTTTGGCTGTATGGGGGCACCGGCACCACGCTTTTCTATGACAACGGCGCGGGCTGTCTCGAGACTCACGCGCTGGCTCTGATCCGCACCAGCGCTACGGGAATCGCGCTGCTGATTTTCTGCGGAGCGGCCGGGAAGTCGGGTCAGTTTCCGCTCCATGTTTGGCTGCCGGATGCGATGGAGGGACCGACGCCCGTAAGCGCCTTGATCCACGCGGCGACGATGGTCGCGGCCGGCGTGTTTTTGGTGGCGCGCGTCTATCCACTCTTCTCGTTAGGCGCGATTAACGGCGTCACGCCATCGTTGAGCGTCGTAGTCTGGATCGGCGTCGCGACGGCGCTGATGGCCTCGCTGATCGCGATCGCGCAATACGATATCAAACGCATCCTGGCCTACTCCACCGTTTCGCAGCTTGGGTTAATGATGGTGTCGTTAGGCGTCGGCGGAGTCCCCGCGGGCATCATGCATCTCATTGCGCACGGCTTTTTCAAGGCGTTGCTTTTCTTGGGCGCGGGCTCCGTGATTCATGGCACGCACCACGAGCAGGATATCCGAAAAATGGGCGGATTGCGCGGCGTAATGCCGGTCACGTTTATCACCTACGCGATCGGCATGATGGCGCTGAGCGGCGTGCCGCTTTTATTCGCGGGCGCGTGGACGAAAGAGGAAATCATGCACGCGACCGCCCATTGGCCGGTCTCGCGGATTCCTTTCTATCTCACCATGGCCGGGGTTGTTTTGACCGGGTTCTACATGACGCGACAAATGATCTACGTCTTCTGGCGGAGCCGCGGCGCTGCGTCGGAACATGCGCACGAAAGTCCGCGCGTGATGACCTTGCCGCTACTCGTCCTCGCCACCGGCACGATCGCGCTCAGCTTCGTGCTCACGCCCGCATGGCCATGGCTGCATGACTATCTCAGCGGGACGCCGGTGCGCGCGGAGTTCGCCAATTTGATTGGGCCGATGCTGTTCGTGTCGCTCGCGCTCGTCGTCGCGGGCCTTGGTCTCGGCTGGTGGATGTATCGCAAAGTCGGCGACACCGATCCGCTTGCGCAGCGTCAGCCGACACTCTTCCGGTTCTTGGAAAATCGAATGTGGATCGACGAATTTTATGCTCGCACAATCATCGCCGCCGCTCGATCCGCGGCGCGGATCGCCGAATGGATGGATCGCGCTGTTTGGGACGGGCTGGCCCGGTCCGTCGGCGGCGTCAGCCAGGTTCTGGGGATTCTCACGCAAGGGCTCGACGAGCGCGGCATTAACGCGACCGGCGACCGCGCTGGCATCAGTGCGCGGGGGTTCGGCCGCGTGATTTCACTCTTCCACTCGGGCCAAATTCAGGCCTATCTCGCAGTGATCGCGATGAGTATGGTCGGTCTGCTGTTTCTCTACGCCTGGCTCGGCTGAGAGCGGATTCGCTCGTGTCGGAAT
>JALYZW010000183.1 GCA_030945725.1 Verrucomicrobiota bacterium
CCTCGACTTCGCTCGGGATGACAGCGCTTTGCGGCCGGTGCCGCGGAGGAACATTGCCGACGCGCGGGCATTAGCGTTATAACGAACATCGCTCCATGAAATATCAGACTTACCTCCTCTTCGGCGCGCCCGGCAGCGGCAAAGGCACGCAGGGCAAAACTCTCGGCACGATCCCGCGCTTCTTCCACTGCGCCTGCGGAGACGTTTTTCGCTCGATCGACACGCGGACAAAGGTCGGCCGCGCGTTTCTCGATTATTCGAGCAAAGGTGAGCTGGTCCCGGACGAGGTCACGGTCGAACTATGGAAAGCGCGCATCGACGCGGCGGTCGACGGACATAATTTCAAACCGGATATCGATACGCTCGTGCTCGACGGCATTCCGCGGAATGTCGGGCAGGCCAGGATCATGGATGAACTGATCGACGTGCAGAAGGTCTTCCATCTTTCGTGTCCGGATCGCGACATGCTTTTCACGCGCTTGAAAAAGCGCGCGCTGAAAGACAATCGTCTCGACGACGCGAACGAAGAAGTGATCAAGCGCCGCCTCGCGACCTACGAGACCGAATCGAAGCCGGTGCTCTCCTATTATGGAGACGATCGGATCACGGTCATCGACGCCATCCAGCCGCCGGCGAAAGTGTTGCTGCACATTCTCGAGAGCGTGAACGACGGGGTGCATGGAAACCATGAGCCAGCAGCAGTTTGAAAATTTCACCGCTTCCAGCCTCTACTGCGAGAAGTGCAAAGCGGCGATGCCGGTGCGCGAGCGGTTGCTCCTGATCCTGCCGGAGAAGGAAATTTACGATTATCTTTGCACCGGATGCGCTTCATCGGTCGGCCAGCGCGAGATCACGGCCGGCGAGAAATTGATGGCGCAGCAGATGGCGCCACGTCGTCGAGCGCGGCGCGCGGTTCCGCCGCCCGGCCTGCTGCCGTAACCGCGGCAATGCGCGTCCTTTTCATCGGGACCGGCGAAATCGGTGCGCCGGTGCTCCGATCCTTAATCGAAAGCGACGACCACAAGCTCATCGGGGTGGTGACGCAGCCGGACAAGCCGGTCGGCCGCGCGCAACGGATCGAGCCGACTCCGATCAAAGCCGCGTTGGGCGCCACGGACGTGCCGCTCTTCCAGCCCTCGCGCATCAAGAACGCCGAAGCCATCGAACAGATCGCAGCGGTCGCGCCGGACGTGATCGTGGTGATGGCTTACGGCCAAATCCTGCCCCCCGCGGTGTTGGAGATACCGCGGATCGCTTGCCTGAATTTGCACGCTTCGTTACTGCCACGCCACCGCGGTGCCGCGCCGATCCAGGCTGCGATTGCGGCTGGCGATGCGGAGAGCGGCCTCACTGTGATGTACATGGATGAAGGGCTGGATACCGGCGATATCCTGTTGCAAATGCCGCTCGAGATTCGACCCGACGAAACCGGGGGCTCGTTGCACGATCGGCTCGGTTCCATCGCCTCCGCTGCGCTGAAGCGCGCGCTCGATATGCTCGTTGCCGGAAGCGCGCCCCGCATTCCGCAGGAGGCCTCGGCGGCCACCTACGCGCGAAAACTGGAGCGCGAGGATGGCCGGATCGATTGGAGGGAGCCGGCAGAATTGATCGAGCGCAAAATTCGCGCGTACCATCCGTGGCCCGGGATGTTTACGCTCCTGCGCGACAAACGCGGACGCGAACAAAAGCTGAAGATTTTCCGCGCAGAAATCGCGACCGACACCACGAGCGGCCCGCTCGCGTTCCGCGCGGGTGATTCGGCGATCGCGATCCGCGAAGCACAGTTGGAAGGGAAACGCCGGATGTCAGCCGCGGAGCTAATCCGCGGACATCCGTGGCTCGCGGGCGCTGAGCTCGTCCTGAACCCTGCGTCATCCTGAGCCGCGCGAGACGGCGAAGGACCTCGCAAAAACACCGCGTTGATCGCGTGGGAAACGGGAGCAACGAAGCCACAGAGTGATTGCGGCCGCCTCACAAGGCGAAAGCGCCGCCTGAATCGAGAGATCCCCCGCCGTATCGCGCGGCTCAGGATGAAAGATGAGGTACCGCCACACCGCGCGGACGAGCCCGCGTCCAATTTCCTTTCCAACGTGCCGCGCATCTGGTTCATCATTGCGCCCCATGTCGAACGAAGCACCTGCGCCAGCCTACAAACGTGTGGTGCTGAAACTAAGCGGCGAAGCTTTGCGCGAGCACGGTTCGCGCGAAAATATCTCGCCGCAAACCGTGCGTGAAATCGCGGAACGCATCCGGGATATGCAGGCGCTCGGGGTGCAGATTTGCGTCGTGATCGGTGGCGGAAATATCTGGCGCGGCCTGTCCGCCAGCCATCGCGGGATGGACCGGACGACCGCGGATTACATGGGCATGCTCGCGACGGTGATCAACGGGCTCGCCTTGAAAAGTGCGCTGACCCAACTCGGAGTCGAGACGCGCGTGCAAACTGCGATCGAGATGCAAAACGTGGCCGAGCCCTTCATCCTGGGCCGCGCGATCCGGCATCTGGAACTGGGCCGCGTGGTGATCTTCGTCGCCGGCACCGGCAATCCCTATTTCTCGACCGACACCACGGCCGCGTTGCGAGCGAGCGAGGTGCGCGCCGATGTGATTTTGAAGGCGACGAAGGTGGATGGTGTTTACGATTCCGATCCGAACAAAAACCCCGATGCGGTTCGCTACGAACGCATCACCTACACAGAAGCGCTGAGCAAACGGCTGCAGGTGATGGATTCCACCGCCTTCAGCCTCTGCATGGACAATAAGATCCCGATCGTGGTGTTCGACATGAACAAGGCGAGTAATTTTTGCGACCTCGTGCTCGGGAAGAAGATCGGGACGACTGTTTCCGATTAGCCGAATTTTCGCGATTGCGATTGCGGCGCGAGCAGCTTTGTTTTTGGCGCTGCGCAACTGGAATTCCCATTCACGATCATGACCGCCGAAGAAATCTTGTTCGATGCCGAAGCCACGATGGAAAAAAGCGTGGACTACATGATCCACGAGTTCTCGTCGGTTCGGACGGGCAAGGCGTCGCCGGCGCTGATCGAGAACGTCGATGTGGAGGCCTACGGCTCCGCGATGAAATTGAAACAGTTGGCGTTAATCACCACCCCCGAGCCGCGACTGTTGGTCGTGCAGCCATTTGATGCATCGACCATCAAAGACATCGAGAAAGCGCTGAAGGAATCCAAAATCGGGATCACGCCGCTGGTCGATGGGAAGATCATTCGGTTGCCGGTGCCGGAGCTTTCCGAAGAACGCCGGAAGGATTTGGTGAAATCGTTGAAGCAAATGGCCGAGGA
>JALYZW010000187.1 GCA_030945725.1 Verrucomicrobiota bacterium
TTTCCCTTCCGTTGACGCGCGTTCGGAAAATCCCGTCCGCCATCCACGCGCCGACGCACGCGTTCCCTCATCGCGCCGCGAACCAGACAAGTGGCTTCGCTTCCAAAAACAGAAACGCTGCGCGTCCTTTGCGTCGATGACGACGTCCATGTCCTTTCCCTGGTGAGCGACACGCTCACCGCGGAGGGTTACGAGGTGGAGACCGCGGTCGACGGCGCGCACGCCTTGCAGAAAATCGCGACTGCGGATCGTCCCTATCAACTCATCATCGCCGACGGGCGCATGCCGAACCTCGATGGCTGGCGGTTCGTCATGCAGGTCCGTTCGAACGGCTACCGCGGCAAGGTGATCATCTTTTCCGCGTTCCTCGATGATGAGGAGCGCCGGCGCTACAGCGGGCTCAAGATCGACGCATTGATCGAGAAGCCGCCGCAGAGCGGAGAACTCGTCGCCGTCGTCACGCGGATCGCAGCTCAAAATCGTTAGCGCTGACATCCGCGCCAAAAAATCCTTTCGGCCCTCGCGCGTCAGCCTTACTTTTCGGCGCATGTTTTTGCCCAATCAGAAAGTCGTGTGCGTCGACGGTCGGTTCCCGGTCGGGATCGAGCAGATCTATGGCGAGCTGCCGAAAGAAGGCCACACCTATACGATCCGCGACATCGTACCCGGCGTCGGATTGACGGGCGAAGAAGGGGAGACCGCGGTTTACTTGTGCGAAATTACTTCGCCCTTGAATGCCCACGGCATCGAACGCGGATTTCGCGCCGATCGTTTTGCGCCATTGCAGACGACCGAGGACGAGGTGGAAGAAGAAGTGCCCTTCGCGATGCCGGAACTTGTCCCCGCCTGAGCGGCCGAGCCTAGTCCAGTTCCGCCGTTTGGCGCGCGGCGAGCGCCAGCCCGAGCGAGGTTTGCGCCAGATATACCGCGCGGGCTGTTTTCGGATGATCGGCTAACTCTTCGCTCACCGCGTGCGTGAGCTGCGGTCCGAAGCGCCACAGCCACGAATGCCAGCGCGGCCGGATTAATCCCATCACGCCATTGCCGATCAGAAAAAGTGCGCCGACCTGCAGGATGCGTCGGCTCAGTTTGCTTGCCATCGCTCTAATTCGCGCGGGCCGGATGAACTTTCAATCCGCAACGTCGAAGCTGGAAAACTGAACCATGCGCGGATATTCTCAACGTCCGCCAGGGCGGCGGTAGTAACGTGTGTAAGTGAAGTGCGCGTTAAGATTCCGCGGCCTTGCTCTTTCCAAAGGCTTCAGATCAGGTCGACGAGCGCAGCAAGGAACGCCTCGAGCGTACGCCGCGCGGGTATCGGCGGTAATTCCGACGGGATCCGCAGCATCGCCAAGCCGAACGGAACAAGGTCCCGCAAATTAGCGGGAAGGCGCAGTGCGCCGATATTGCCGCCGCTGATCTTTTCGAATGGCCATGCCTCGAAGAGCCACTGCGCTCCAAATGGCGAGCCATGGCTCAGGGGAGTTCCGGCAGCGCGCATTCTTTCGCCCAACGAGCCAAGGTCGATGTCGTGAACTGCGACCCATCCACCTAGCCTAACGAATCGCGAGACGCGAATCAAGTCCAAGGTAGGCCGCGGATGTTGGTGGTCTGCGTCGATAAAGACGAGCTCGAGTTCTCCGGCACGCGCAATCTGTTCGACATAGCGAGCGTCTTCGCGGGCATGCACGCGGATGCGGCCTGCCAGGCGAGGGACAAGCCGCGGAATCTCGAAGCCAACGGGTTTCGTTTCATCGGTAGCGCAGCATTCCCTTAGATCGATCGTGTCCACGACCAGCGACTCGGCTTCTGCGTGCTGATGTTGGACAACGGCATCGCCAATCACGGCTGCAGAGAAGCCGGTCAGCGTGCCGATCTCCACCACCCGGTCGGGTGCGAGAACGTTGACGAAAGCATGGAGAAATAATAAGTCGCCCACTCCTATCGCTCCGGAGGAGTTGCGATGGTGCGCGAGCAAATCTTCCAGGCTTCTACGTTCAGCCGCGTGGACAGGCACCGGTCTAGATAGGTAGCTGGCGAGATCCGTCAGGCCGTCCTCATATTTATCGAGAGTGGCGATTTCGCACACGATAGGTTCCGCTGCGGGCGGCAGAGACGCGAATGACGCGCGGATAAGCCGGGGCAGGGCCGAGCGCGGGGCTCGCCGCAAGAGCCCGAGTCGTTTACGCCACGAGCTATGCCGCGCTATCAGTTCAGTCGCTCGCTCCAAACCGCGTATATAAGCTCCTGTAGGCACTCCGAGACTATGGTTGGACCAAAACGGATCATGCCAGTGATCATTGTGATTTCGATCCGAACCTCACATCAACCCGACAACAATGCGCGTGTGACGCCCGCAGAAAGGTAGTCAAATATTGTTGGCCGCCGCTCATCGGCGCGAACCCACCCTGAATAGGCAAGATCCCTCGCCGTCTGCGCGGCTCCGATTCCGGCCTTTGGAGGACGCGGACACGTGGAGATTTTGACGGCTTCGTGCTCGGCCTGGTTAGCCGTCTTTCACCCACTTTAAACCGGCCGCTGATTCCGTAACCGCGCCGAGGATCAACTGGGTGCTCGTTCCCATTACCATGGGTCACGCATTTAACGGACGACAGGCGAGACTTCGGTCGAGCCTGCCTTGCGCTAACGGAGGCTCGCGGACGCCGCCACTTGGCGAAAACTTACGGAAGCGGCGGGAGCCTCGCACTCCAAAGGCACACACACGTCCTCGGAAGCGCGATGTTTCGCAAACGGCGCCGGTTGCTACTGCGGTGCGGCGCTGCGGTCGTAGACCTCGACTAATCCGACGCCTGTCGTCCCATCCACTCCGCGGACTAAGGCCGTGTAATTCCCTGGATTCACGGTCGCCTGCAGCGCGGCCTCGCTGGGATGGACCGGCGCGAGTCCGGTCGCCTGGATCGCAGCCGCGTTCGGACTCTGCTGCCAATTGTCGTTCGCGGCCACGAGGTTGCCGGAGCCATCGCGCAATTCAAGCGTCGGATCGGCCAGGAAATTACCCACGCCGCCGTCACCCAGAGTCGGCCCCATTCCCCGCACCACGACCGTCTTTGTCTGCGCGCCGCCGATGATGAAGCCGCCGATGATGATGTCATCGCCGGTCTGCACCTGACCGCGCGCCGAGATGTTCCCAAGCCGGCTGTTCGAAGTGTGCAGGTCGTAAATTTCGACCAGGCCGATCCCGGTTCCCGCCGCTTGCATGGAGCTGGAAAACGACTGGACGATCGCAGTGTAGGCGCCGGGGTTCAGCGTCGCGTAAACTGCGGACTCGATGCTGTTCGGCGGATCGAGGTGGTAGCTCGCAATGGCGCTCGCGTTGCTGCTACTAATCCAATCGTCATTCGTTGCCACGACATTGTGGTTCGCGTCGTAAATAGTGATCATCGGATCGTCCAGGACATCCGTCAGGCCGACCGCGCGCAAGGAGCCGCCGATCGCGCGGAGCACGACGGTGGCCGGCTGCGAGCCTTGCACGATGAAGCCGCCGATGAGCACATTATCGCCCGTGCCGATGGCAGCGCGTGTCGCGATGTTCAACATGACCGGCGCGTTGTTCACCGACTGGTAGGCCGGACCCGTCGAGTAAATCGCCTGGACGCCGGCGATGTCATCCGACTGGACGGTGTCGACGTTGCTCTCGTTCGCGTTCATGATCGCGGTCACGGTCTGTTTCGGCGTAGCCTGGTCCGGATGATCGAGCCCGAGCGAGTGGCCAAACTCATGGATCGCGATGCGGTGAAAATCTTCCACGCCCCGGCGTAGCGCCCCGCGGTACGAATCCCATGTGAAGACATTGTTAAACGCGGTGTCCGTCTCTTCCATCACGTTGCCGCGATAATTCAGCAGCGTGACGGCGAGCGTGTCGGCGCCGATTTTATCGCCGAAAAGCGTGTTCGAGAAAAACGCCGACATCTCGTCGTCGGAATTTGACGGCGCGACTGGAGAGTTTAGAACGGCGGTCAGCCGCACGTGCGCGAGATACCCATTCCAAACGTTTAACGCGTCTTGGGCCGATTCGTTGAAGGAGCCAAAACCGTCCATCAAAGGCCGCGGGTCGCCGAGCGACAATTGCATCACCACCGTGCGATCGCGTGTCCAGGATTGCCCTTCGAGCACGTAGCCGAAGGCGGGCGAAGCCAGTAGCGCGAAAACTCCCAAGCCAGCGGAAAAGGTTCTGACGAAATTCTTCATAAGTGGGACGAAGCGGATTTGGTTTAGGTAGCGGCGACTAGCAGAAGCCGTCGAGACTGCCGGGATGAACCCCACCGGGTAACGATAGTAGCGCAAGCCGGTGGCATTCTTATGCTTTTTCTTTCAGTCGGACGGCGGCGGCACAGCTTCGCCGGCAAGGCCGAGCCGCTCCGCATCGCCCTGTAACGCCGCGATCACGTGGCCGACGACTTCGTCGAGGGGCAGCTCGAGTTCCGCCGCGCCACGAGTGATGTCCGCGCGATTCACGGCGCGCGCGAAAGCCTTGTCCTTCATCTTCTTTTTCACCGCCGCCACATCCACGTCGCGCACACTTTTCGACGGCCGGACCCGCGCCACCGCCGTGACGAAACCGCTGAGTTCATCGACCGCGTAAAGCGTCCGCTCGAGCGGCGTCTCGCGCGCGACGCCCAAGTAGTCCGCGTGCGAAAGAATCCCGCGACAAACTTCCTCGCTCCATCCGTTTTCGCGCAGCCACGCGGCGGCGGCCGCCGGGTGCCCCTTCGTCGCGCTCTGCTCGGGGTTTGGATAGCGCTCGTAATCCATGTCGTGCAGCAAACCGACCGCGCACCAGAGATCGGTGTCAGCGCCGGAGCGGACCGCGAAATACTGCATCGAGTCAGCCACCGCGTAGCAATGCCGGCGCAGACTGTCGGATTGGACCCACTCGTGCAGAATAGGAAGGGCGCGTTCTGTGAGCATCGTCGGAAGAATGAGACGCGGAAACGATCCGCTGGCACGCAAAATTGTTGACCGTCGGTGAAAGCGGCCCGCGGCTATCGCGCGGTCAACATCTGCTTGAATGAAGTGCGCGTCGCGCCGGCTTGCACGTCCGCCGCGGCGATCTGCGGCGGCGCGTGATACGTGTGACAGGTAATGCACTCGGAGGCGACCCGGCCTTTGGGACTGTGGCACGCGACACAATTCGCTTTCGCAGGCATGAGCACGTCCGCCGTCTCGCGGCTTTGCGCTGCGTGATGACACTCCGCGCAGCTCACGCTGGTGTGTTTCGCGTGGTTGAATTTCGCCTGCGGCATCCATCGATCCACGAACACCGGCTTCGTGATCTCAGGCGCCTGGTTCGCCCGCGCTTTGACCTCATGACAGAACGCGCAGCCGTAAAATGAACTGCGCACGTGCGCCGTGTTACCGGGTTGCGACTTGTAGGGATCGCTCGTGAAAAACACCTCGCGCTCGAAATCTTCGCCGGACCGGACGCGCTCGCGCAGTTGCAGGATCTGTTGCGAAACAAAACTCTGGATCTGGTCCGGCCTAACGAGTCCTTTTTTTACCGCGAGATCAGCATACTGCGTCGGCAGGTTATGCAGAAAAGCGCGCACCGCGGTGGCGTCGCCGTGCGGCAGAATCACCTCCGGATTCCGCGCATCGAACTGGAGGGAATGACACGACTGACAGTTCGCCCTGAAATTTGTGCGCTCGTAAAACCGGCCTTCCGGGTCGGTTTTGTGGCAGGAATTGCAGTCAAGTTTCTTGCCGTTGAGTAACGGAATGTCGGCCGCCTCATGCCGCTGATGGTTGAAACGCAGAACGTCCGGGTCACGGGGTCGCTCCGTGTTGATCTGAAACTCGGGGTGTCCGTCCGCGAAGGAGGCGAACACCTGGGTGTAGCCGCGCGCGGGGCGCGGTAATTGAAACACGACCTGCTGCGCCGGAAACGCACGCAGATGGAATGCTTGCGGCGGAAGCTGCGCGCCTTTCGCGGCGGAGGCCTGCATCACGTCGTGGCGGTCGTGACACGCGGCACAGTTCGCGCCGGCCACGAGCTTCATCGACTCGCCGCCGCGATGTTCGCGGTGACAAATCGAGCACGAACGATTCTCCACCACGTTCGGCTCGTGCAGCGCGTGTTGCGCATGGCACGTCTCGCATTTGCGATCGATCGCACTGAAATCGAGGCCGCGATGAAACCGTTCGTTCAGCACGTGCGACACCCTCGCGGTATTCAGCTGAGTCTTGTCGACTGCCTGCTCGTGACATTGCGCGCAGTCGTTCCCGAAGGTCGCATGATTGCTCGAGATCGTTCCCGGATTGAAAAACTCTTCGCGCGGTCGCTTCTCGAAAAGATAAATGGCGATTACGCCGCCGAGGATCGCGAGCGCGCTGACGATCATGCGCGCGAGCCGCCACGGGTGCAGTTTTTTGTAGTAGCCGAGGTTGCCCTTGTAGCGCTCCGCGATCTGCTTCTGCGTCCGTTCCGGCGTGGCCATGATCGGTTAGTAAACGAAGAGCGTGACCACCGCGTGCCAGATGGTGAGCATCAAAAGCAGGAACGAAAACGGCACGTGGACGAAGAGCCAGCCGTGCAGCCAATGTTGCATGCGCGTTTGCAGATCGAGCATGCGGCGCTCGTCGCACCAGCCCTGAATTTCTTCCACTCGGCTGCGGTACGTTTCCGACACTCGTATTTTCACGAATCGAAATGTTTCGTCCGCGAAGCGCGCCTTTCCGAGGCGATATCGTTTCCCGCTTTTCGCGCCGAGATACGGAAGCACCTGCCGCTCGATGAATTCAATCAGCGCGGCTTCCGAGACGGGATCGGTCGGAGGCGGCGGCGGCTTCGCGGCCGCGGCTGGTTTTGGCGGCGCTGCAGGTTTTGCGGGAGCAGCCGGCGTCGCGGCAGTTTTTGGAGGAGAAGCAGCTACTGCTGGCGCAACCGGCGGCGATGGCGCAGCTTCGTCGCCGGGTGGAATCGCGGCGCGCGCCACGGCAGCGCCGGGCGGCTCGCTTTGCACGCGCGCCGTCGGAGTGCCGATCGTTTCGGCTGTCTTCGCCGGCGCTGCCGGCGCAGCGGCATTCGCAGCGGTCGCCGCCGGAAGGACGGTCGCCTTCGCCACCGGCGCGGCGGATGAAACGGAAGCCACTGCCGAGACCGGGGCCGCGGTCGCGTCCGAGCCGGTCGTTGTTTTCGCGCGGGCAACCGGCGTCGCGCCCGCACCCGACGTCGCTCCCATCGCGGCGGAGGTGGCGGTGGCAGATTTCGCAGGCGAGGCCGCCGGGGCGCCTGCGTCCATTTTTTTAGGCGGCGCCGGTTTGAACGAATCCCGCATTTTCTCCGCCGCCGCGTAGAGTTGCGCCCGGATATGAGGGATCTGCTCGAAAACAGTTTCCGCGGGCAGCCGCTCTTTCATTAGGCGCGGTAGGTGATGTTGCAGTACCAGGCCGTAAATCCCGCTGAGCATGACAATCGCGTAGAGCGCCATGAGCAGCATGGTCATCGGCCCGCCAAGGCGAAATCCGCTGTGCAAAATGACGAGCGGAATCGTGAGGAGCGTCAGCCAGATATGCGCGCGCAGCCAGCGCTGCACCGTGCCGATTCGCCAGAGCGGAATTTTTTTGCGAAGGCTGAGGAGCGCGGCGAAAACAAAAATCGCGAGCGAGATTGAGCCGAACCAGAGACCGAGTGGTGTGCCGCCGATGCTGTGATGTTCGGACGGAGTTTGGCGGAGAGATTCCGGCAGCTGCAGTGCCGGTGAGAGGCCCTCGGGATGGAAATTGCCGACGTAAAGCCAGACGGCGGCCGCACTCGCGAGGCACACGAAGATGAACCACGGAACGTGTTTGCTGTTGGTGATTCTCATCCCGCCGAGTCCGTCATCCTGAGCCGCGCAGACGGCGAAGGACCTCGCCCAAACACCCGGATCACCGCGAGTCCAACGCCTGCGGCCGAAACCAGCGGGATCGTCTGGCGAACCCGTCTCGCGCCGATGGGAGATCCTTCGCCGTCCTTCGGCGACTCAGGAAGACGGGCCTTCATCAGTGCGTGTGATGCGTTTTGTAGTGGCGGGCCGGTGCCCACTTCGTCGTCATCAATTCATCCTGCGCGATCAGCGCGTCGCCGAAGAAACGCTGCGGATCGACGCGTTTCGCAGCATCGTGCGGACAGGCGTAGACGCAGCTCGGCGTCGACAATTGCGTGCAGAGATCGCACGTGTTCGCTTTGTACGCGGTCGTCTTCTTTTTCTCGATTTTAATCTTCGGCGGCACGCCTTCCTTCTCGGATTTGATCTCGGTTTTCACCTCCTTGATCACTTCCAGCGGGTGCATGTTGATGTTCCCGTACGGGCAGAGTTCCGCGCATTTCCCGCAGCCGATGCACCAATCCTCGATGATGATTTCCAGGTTCTCTTTCCGGCGGATCGAGCCGACCGGACATTGCGTCATGCAAAGCGGATCGCGACACGAACGGCACGCGGTCGCGACCAGAAAATGATCGTAACGCAATCCATCTCGCAGCAGGCGCGAGACGCCGTCGTGCGCCTTCGCGCAGGCCTGCACACACGCGTCGCAGCGCGTGCAATTATCGAGGTCGATGAGCAGCAGATTCTGCGCTTCGAACAGCCCCTGATTCAGGAAATCGTCGAGCCGTAAACCCGCCGGCAAGGTGCGCTCCTTGATCGCGGCTAGTCGCTTTTCCGCCACGGGCTCGAGCTGCGCGCGGACCGCAGGGAATTTCTCGAGCATCAAATTGAATTCGCTCGCGGGAATTTTCACGACATCGACCGCGTCGAGCGCGGCGCAGGTCGCAGTGCGTTTGATCGACCGAAGCAATCCGATTTCGCCGAAATAATCACCGCGGCTCAGATACGTGCGCACCATTTCACCGCCGGGCATGGCCTGCGACACGCGGACCATTCCGGACCGAATCAAATAGAACGCGTCGGCTTCCTCGCCTTCCTTGCAGATGACCTGATTCTGGTTGTAGGAGACGAGCTCGACCTTCTCCTTCAGGTAAGTGACGAACTCCTCATCGAGCGGCGCGAAAAGCGGCACGGCGCGCAAATGATTACTGAGCGAGCGCTCGCGATATTTGCGCTCCATCTCCGCTTTGAACGACGTGCCTTTGAATGTCGGCGCCTTCACTTTCGAAGTCGCCTTGCTCGCATCGGAGACCTGGCGGTTCCCGACCAGCATATCGAGAATGACGCGCAGCATTTCCACCATCACGCACGGCTCCCGCGCCTGCACGGTGGCGGAGCGCGGCTGATAGGTGCGACAGGTCATTTCGCCGAATAACTCGCCGGGCCCGAGTTGGGCGAGCGGCCGATTCATCGGCAAATCGACGTCCGCGTCGATCCCGATGAATTTGCGTTCGTGCGCTTCGGCGCGCTTGTCCTGGGCGTCGTCGGTCAGGAAACTTTTCATCCGCGCCACGCTGCGCCCGAAGAATCCAAAAGCGGGCCGCGTCCGCAAGTGCGCGAGCGGATTGTGAATGAAAATATCGACTGAGCCGGAAACGATGTAGTAGGCCGTCGAACCGAACTCGCCCTCGGTGCAAACCGTCTCGCCTTTTTTGTAACGATGGAGCACGGCGGCCCCTTTTGCCCAGTTCTCCAGCTGTGCGCGCGCGACTTCCTTGAGCGCCGGTAGGCACTCGATCAGCTGATCAATCGTCAGCGGCTCACCGGTCGTCAATTTGCCGACAGAAGGGTCCATCTCGCCGCTCGATGATTATCAATCGGGCGCGGCCCGGAAAGAATTTAATCCCGGAATTCAAACGATACGCGGGCGAAATTTGTTTACGAATTAACTAGCGCTGACGAGCGGAAACGCGAGAATCGCCGGCCATTCGCGCCCGTCGCCAGCACAACGCCGGAGCGGAGCGCGAACGTCAGAAACCCAGCAAAAATGAAATTCAATAAACTCACCTACATCCTCCCGACGGCTTGCACGCTGCTCGCGTTCGCGGCTTGCTCGAAAAACGACACCGCTACGAAAACGACCGCCGATAGCTCCACGAAAAGCACGGGCAGCGGCGCGAGTGCGCTCGTAGGGACGTGGCAGGACAGCGATGGTGCCGAAACAATCACCTACAAAGCCGACGGCACGATGAGCGAGAAGCTCGCGAGCGGGGACGTAGTCAACGGCACGTACTCGATGCCCGATGCGACCCACATCAAAGTGAAGTTCGACGGCGCGATGGCCGCGATGGGCGAGCAGACCTTTCCCGTCACGATGACCGGCGACGGCATGGACATGACCAGTCCGACCGGCGCCGCCGTGCACTACAAGAAAACGAAGTAAGCCCGATTCGGTTCGTGGAATTTCGGTGGCGTCTCTGTGTTCGCGCCGGGACGCCACGAAAGCGGATGCGACGGCCGATCCGATCCGACGCGATAGCGGGTCCTCGCGCCGGCGCGTTTTCGCGTTAGCCTACCGCGATGAATTTTCCATCAGCGCCCGCTCGGATTTTCCTGCTCAGCGCCCTCGCCGTCTTCGCCACTTCGGCGCTCGTGGCGGCAGAATCACCGTACCTTGGCGAGTGGTCGAACGGTCGCGGCGATACGCTGCTGATCACCGCGACGACGATCCAGTTTGCGAACGACAAGCCGGTCGGTTACCGAGATCTCACCCGCGCGACGGACGGCAAGAGCTTCATGTTGCAGATCACGGCCGCAGGCGAGGTCAACTTCTTCTCCGAGAAATATCTTTCGATTGAGTGCGGAGACGATGAGATGCGAATGATCGGCTACAAATCGCTCGCCGATCTCCAGCGCGATAAGAATCCAGGTTCTGATGTCACCTGGTATAAGGAGGAAGACGCAGCCGAGGACTAGAGTCTTCGATCCGACTACGCGCGACGCCACGCGGCTTTTGCCGCCGGCCTAAATTAGGCGCGATTAGCGTTGACATCCCTTCGCTCGAACTCGTAGTAACCCCGAAATGAAACGTCTTGCGGCCCTCGGCCCACTCATCCTCTCGCTTAGCACAGTTTTAGCCCAAACCGCCGATGACAGTCCGGCCGCGACCGTTTCCGCCACCATGTCCGGCGGGGACGCCGCGGCGGCCGGCGGCATGATGGCGCTCGGAGTCGGCTGCTGGCTTCTGAGCTGCGGGGGAGGCCTCGCACTTTGGCTCGCGATCGGCATCTGGGTCATGCGGGACGCGAAACGCCGGAACTCTCCGAACGCGACGCTCGTCACCGTGCTGGCCTGGATTCCTGCGACGAGCGTGATCGGCCTGATCGTCCACTTGGTCACGCGGCCGAAGACAATCTCGGACAGCACCACCCCGCCGCCGAATCTCTAAGCCGCGTTTTTGGATCGCTTTGGTCGCCGCGGTTGCCCTCGCAGCCGCGGCGATTTTTGATTGGACCCGACCGCCGGCGCGGCAAGTCTCCGTGGCGGCTTATCGAAAGCTGGTGCTCGGATCGTATCGCACACTCGTTAGGCCGGCGACGTCGCACCTCATTCGCTGTCCCTTTCAGCCCACCTGTTCGGCTTATTCGGAGGAGGCGATGCGCCGCTTTGGGTTCCCGAAAGGACTGGGGCTGAGCATCACGCGACTGATGCGATGCATGCCGTGGGTGCCGGTGGGGACGCCCGATCCGGTTCCGGCGGGAATCGACGACCGGTGACCCGGGCGCCGGCGGCGCGTTCGGTCGTCCTGAGCCGCGCAGACGGCGAAGGACCTCGCACAAACACGGCGACGGTTCTGCGTATACTCGACAGCAACGAAGCACCCGAGTGATTGCTGCCGCACCCGCACCGCGAACCCGCCAGCTGAATCGGAGGGGTCCTTCACCG
>JALYZW010000231.1 GCA_030945725.1 Verrucomicrobiota bacterium
AGGTGGCGATGGGCCGCAGCCGCCAGGGCGATGTCGTAAAAAACAATGGCGCCCGGCTGCGCGCGAACGGGACCGGAGGGAAGCGCGCTTGAAAACACTTTCGAAACCTCGCGGCCGCAAAGCCCCCGCGCCGCCGAAATGGAACCTCCGCCTCTACGTCGCGGACGGCGGCTCAAAATCCATCGCGGCCCTTCGCAATCTCACGGAGCTGTGCGACGAGCACCTGGCAGGCCGCTACTCCATCGAGGTCATCGACCTGCATAAAAATCCCGAGTTGGCGCAAGGCGACCAAATCATGGCTCTGCCCGCGGTGGTGCGGAAACTGCCGGTGCCGATTCGCAAAATCATCGGCACGCTAGCGGACACGGAGCGGGTGCTCGTGGGCCTGGATCTTCGGCCGCACGAACTGATGCCGTTTCCCGCATCTCTGACGGGAAAGGCGGCTAAGCGTGTCGGCTAACATCGCCGCGATGGCTTTGGCTCAGGCCGAGCAAGCGCCGTGCGTTCTGCGGCTTTACGTCGCCGGCAGCACGCCGAAATCCAGCCGTGCGATCAGGAATTTGAAAACCATCTGCGAGGCAAATCTTTCGGGCCGCTATGCGCTCACGGTGGTGGACCTCTACGCGCAACCGGAGCGCGCGCGGGAAGAACAAATTGTCGTAGCTCCAACGCTGATCCGGCAGTCGCCGCTACCGGTTCGCCGCATGGTGGGCGATCTTTCGAATACGGAGCGCGTGCTTGCTGCGCTCGACCTAGGTTAGCTGACGCAATCATGAAGGTCGCAGCGCGCAGCCGTGCGGAACTAGCCAGCGAAATCGCCGATCTCCAGCTGCGCCTGGAGGAAGCGAACGACACGCTGCAGGCGATCCAGAAGGGCGATGTCGACGCGCTTTTCGTTCAGGACCGCCTCTTCACGCTGACCGGCGCCGATGAACCATATCGCATCCTGATCGAGGAGATGAATCAGGGAGCGGTAACCCTGACAGACGAGGGCCTGATTCTTTATTGTAACCGCCGTTTCGCCGCGTTATTGCGGCGGCCGGTGGAGCAGATTGTCGGCTCTTCTTTTGACGCGTTCGTCCCCGGTGCGACCGAGCGCGCGCAATTCGCGGCGCTTCTCGACGGCGCGTGCAGTGGCGGAACCGAAGGCGAGCTTTCTCTATTAACGGGCGACGGCGGCTTGGTGCCGGTGCAATTAGCGCTCGGTTGTTTGCCGAAGGAATCGGCCGCTGCGGTCTGCCTCGTGGCCACGGATTTGACCGGCCGTCGCGAAGAGGAAGCGCGTTTGCGCCAGACAACCGCCGAGTTGGCCAAAGCAAACGGCGATCTGCAGGAGCAAATCGCGAAGAGCATCCGACTCGAGCAGTCGAACCAGCAGGTGCTCGATCACTCCCTCGACGTGATGTGTTCCTTTGATCTCCAAGGCTGTTTTCTCCAGGTCAGTCGCGCGTGTGAGGCAGTATGGGGCTATCGACCGGAGGAACTCATCGGCCAGCCTTATCTTGAGATGATCCATCCCGAAGATCGGGAGCGTAGCACCGCCGCGGCTGAAGCAATCATGCGCGGGACGCCGCTGAATTACTTCGAGAACCGTTATCTGCGTCGCGATGGAACGGCGGTGCCGATACTCTGGACCGCGAGCTGGTCGGAAGATCATCAGCTGATGTTTTGCGTCGCGCGCGACATCACCGAGCGGAAAGAAATCGAAGTCGAGTTGCTACGCGCAAAGGAAGCGGCCGAAGCGGCGAACCGCGCGAAAAGTGAATTCCTCGCAAATATGAGCCACGAGATTCGCACGCCGATGAACGGCGTGATCGGGATGACCGGCATGCTGCGCGACACCAATTTGACCAGCGAACAGCGCGAGATCGCGGAGACGATTCGCGCGAGCGGTGAAGCACTGCTCACGATCATCAATGACATCCTCGATTTCTCGAAGATCGAAGCCGGCCACCTTGAGTTTGAAGCCACGGATTTCGAGCCGAGCGACGTAGTGCGCGAGGCTCTCGGGCTGGTGCAGAGTCTGTCGCAAACGAAAGGTGTCGCGGTAATTTTCACCGCAGCGTGCGATGTGCCCGATCAGTTGCGCGGCGACGGCGGGAGACTGAGGCAAGTGTTGGTTAACCTGCTCAGCAACGCGCTGAAGTTCACGTCGCACGGCGACGTTCGGGTGCATTTCTCCGTCGACGGCGAGACCGATGCGAGCGCGACGCTGCGGTTTCGGATTACGGACACCGGCATCGGGATTCCTGCCGACGTGCAGGCCCGCCTCTTCCAGCCATTCGTGCAGGCGGACGCCTCCACGACGCGCAAATACGGCGGCACCGGGCTCGGTCTCGCGATCAGTAAACAGCTCGTGCAGATGATGCGCGGCGACATCGGCGTGGAAAGCGCGGCCGACGCCGGTTCGACTTTCTGGTTCACGGCGCAGTTCGCGAAGCAGCCTCGATCGGTTGCGGTCGCTGTCAAAGCGACTCCCCTGGCCGTGTCCGGGGTTTCGCGGAGGGAGCGCATCCTGATCGCGGAAGACAACATCGTGAATCAACGCGTCCTCGCGCATCAAGTGCATCGGCTCGGCTATGTCGCAGACACGGTCGCCGATGGTTGCGAGGCGCTCGAAGCGCTCGGCCGGATTCCCTATGAGATCGTGCTGATGGATTGCCACATGCCGCTGCTCGACGGGTACGAAACCACGAGACGCATTCGCGCGCGCGGCGGCCATCAACCGTATGTCATTGCGATCACGGCGAATGCCATGGCGGGCGACGAGCAGGTCTGTCTCGCCGCCGGAATGGACGGTTACGTCAGCAAACCGGTGCGTTCCGCCGAACTGCAGGCCGCCTTGGAAAAACGCGTGCTGGCTGCTTAATCCTAATCGGTCTCGCAGAGATAATACGTAGTTCCCCCGAATGCTCGGGAACGTCGCCAGCTATAAAGGGGACTGATGGATCAGCGCTCAGACTCGTTACCTCCCGCAGACGCCGTAGCGATCGCATTTCGCGTCCTGCCGACAGTGACCGCAACGGTCGCGATCGCGACGAGCTTGCTCGTGCTGCTCGGTTGGTCGTTTGGCATCGAGACATTAAAACGGATTCGGCCCGGCTTGGTGGCCATGAATCCAGTGACTGCAGTCACCTTTGTTCTAATCGCAGTCGCAATCCTGCTCTTGCGTGGCCCAGCACCGGCGCGGTCGGCTAGGTTACTCGCGAACCTGCTCGCACTCGTGATCACGTTAGTAGGAACGCTCAAACTCCTCGCGCTGACGTTGCACTGGCAGACTAACCTCGATCAACTCTTGTTCGCGACCAAGTTGGGCGGCAACGCGATGGCTCCGCAAGTGGCGTTGAACTTCGTCCTCGTCGGTTTTGCGTTGCTAGCCGTGGACGCCCCGGCCAAGCGGTCTTCGCTGAGCCACTGCCTCGCCACGGTCGCCGCATTTTCGGCGTTGCTCGCGCTCACCGGTTATCTTTACGGCGCTCATCAATTTTACGGGTTGGCCTCGTTCATCCCGATGGCAATTCCTACGGCATCGACGTTCCTCGTTCTTTTGACGGGAATCATCTGCCTGCGTGCCGCGACGCCACTGGGCGCAATCTTGACAACGCGCGATGCGCACGGCGTGGTGGCGCGCCGCCTCTTTCCCGCGACACTCGTCGTGATCCTGGTCGGCTGGCTTTGCGACCGGGGAGCAGAGTTCGGATTTTACCATGCGACCTTCGGCGATGCGCTCAGCGCAATCACCGAAGTGTTGTTCGTCGGTATTCTCATCCGATGGACGATCGCAAAGGTCGCGCGAATCGAAGGGAGTCGCTGCGATGCTCTCAATGCACTCATTCTGCAAAGGGACGCTGCGAACACGGCCACCGAAGCGCTAAGGGTTGCTGAGGAAAAGTATCGCGCGATTTTCGAGCGCTCGACCGACGGCATCTTCCAAAACACCGCCGACGGCCGTTTTCTTTCCGCTAATCCGGCGCTCGCCCGCATGCTGGGTTTCGACTCCGCGGAAGAGCTCATGCGGAGCCGGAGTGATATTGGTCGGCAAGGGTATGTAGACCCAGCGATGCGGGTGATCTTCAAAGAGCGGATGGCCGCAGATGGCGTCGTCAAAAACTTTGAATACGAAGTTTACCGCAAAGACGGCACTACGATGTGGGTCTCCGAAAACTCTCGAGTGGTTGCAGACGACGCGGGACGTACGCTCTACTACGAAGGCAGTGCCCAGGACATATCAGATCGAAAACGCGCGGATGCGGATTTGCTGGAATCTAAGCGCTTCCTCCGTTCCACGCTCGACGCACTCTCCTCGCATATTGCGATTCTGGACGAGCAAGGATTCATCATCGAGGTCAATGCGGCGTGGAACCAATTTGAGAGCGAAGACAGCAGGCCAATCAAGCTGCGCGGCGTCGGGGACAACTATCTCCAGCTCTGCGACCGCGCGAGAGGTCGCTTCTCCGAGGAAGCGGCGCCGATGGCGGCAGGCATCCGAGCGGTGATCGCAAACGAGACAAGCTCCTTCGAGCTCGAGTATCCCTGTCATAGCCCCACAGAGAAACGCTGGTTCGTCGCACGTGTCACCCGCTTTCAGACGAACGGCAGTGTGTCCGTGGTCGTAGCCCACGAGAACATCTCCGCCCGGAAGCGCGCGGAGGCGGAGCGCCAGGTCATTGCTGAGATAGTTGAGGGCGTGATCACCGCGCGAGACCTCGATGAACTACTCGCGCTCGCTCACAGTTCGATCGGCAAAGTGCTTTACGCGGAGAATTGTTTCGTCGGCCTGCATGAGCAGACCACTGACTTGATTCACTTCCCGCTCTGGGTCGATAAGCTGGACCCCGTGCCTGCGCCGCTACCCGTCGGCAATGGTCGGAGCAGAAGCAGCTACGTCCTTCGCACCGGTAAACCGCTGCTCCTCGACGACGCACTAACGGCTGAATTAACCCGGAGCGGCGAACTGCAATTGGTTGGCTCCGATGCTCCATCCTGGCTCGGCGTGCCATTGCGGACGCCGTCGCAAACGATCGGCGTCCTGGTCGTGCAGCATTACTCGGAAGAAGGCGTTTACGGCCAGCGTGACTTGGAGTTCCTCGCTTCCGTCGGCGATCAAGTCGCCCTTGCGATCGAGCGGAAGAGCGCGGCCGACTTGCTCAAGCGTAGCGAGCAGGGACTTGCTGCTGCGCAACGGATGGCACATGTCGGCAACTGGGAAACTGACATCGCGACCGGGGCCGTGACGTGGTCGGAAGAGACTTATCGCATCTACGAGACGAGCCAGACCGGATTTGATCCTACTCATGAAGCTTTCCTGGACTTAGTTCATCCAGACGACCGTCGAGCAGTGGCAACTGCTTTTACCGAGTCATTGCGACAACCCGGTGTTCACAAATTAGAACACCGGCTTCTGATGCCGGATGGGCGTGTGAAGTTTTTGGAAGAACGCTGGGAAGCGTTCGCTGATTATCAGGGAAAGCCACTGCGTGCGATCGGCACGTGTCAGGACATCACCCTCGCAAAACAGGCGGAGATGGCATTGCGGGCGAGAGAAGAACTACTCCGTCGCGTCATGGATAGCAGCCAGGACTGCATCAAGATTCTCGATCTCCAAGGCCGGTTACTTTGGATGAACGAAGGCGGAAAGGATATCATGGAGATCGATAACTTCGACGCCGTACAAAACACGATCTGGTGCGACCTCTGGCCGGCGGATGAACAGGCGGCTGCGCGTGCTGCGTTGGATCTCGCGAAGGGGAATGAAGTAGGAAAATTCACCGGCTTCTGCCCCACCGCGAAAGGCTCGCCGCGTTGGTGGGAAGTCGTCGTGACACCGGTGCTGAACGATCAGGGTTCGCCCGAGAAAATCCTGTCGGTCTCGCGGGATATCACAGTTCGCCGCCACGCCGAGGTCGATCTTTTGCGCGCGAAGGAGGGAGCTGAGGCAGCCACCCGCGCGAAGAGCGAATTTCTCGCGACCATGAGTCATGAGATCCGCACTCCGCTGAATGGCGTCATCGGCATGACCGGTTTGCTACGCGACACACCGCTGACGGACGCGCAGCAAGAGATCGCGCAAACCATCCAAACGAGCGGCGAAGCTTTACTATCGGTCATCAACGACATCTTGGATTTCTCGAAGATCGAGGCCGGTAAACTCGAATTCGAGATGGTCGACATTGATCTACCGCATCTGTTGCGCGGCACCTTGAGTCTCATGCAATTTGCGGCGAAGGCGAAACGCGTTGACGTCCAGTTCTCGATCGCCGCGGACGTCCCGACACACCTGCGTGGGGATGGCGGTCGGTTGCGCCAGATCGTGATCAACCTGCTGGGCAACGCGATCAAGTTTACGGAGGATGGCGAAGTAAGGCTGAAAGTCTTACTCGACCGCGAATCAACCGACACCGCCGTGGTCCGTTTCCGGATTTCAGACACTGGCATCGGTATCAGCCTTGAAGCACAACACCGGCTCTTCGAGGCGTTCACGCAGGCCGATGCATCCACAACCCGAAAGTTCGGCGGCACGGGACTTGGCCTCGCGATTTGTAAAAAACTTGTGGCCAAAATGCAGGGCGATATTGGAGTGGAGAGCTCGCCCGGCCACGGTTCTACTTTCTGGTTCACAGTCGAACTAGCGAAACAATCTGAAGCAATCGTCGGCACTGAAGTGGCGGCGGCGGCGTGCGTGCCACTCTTTCAGGCGTGTCGGATTTTGATCGCGGAAGATAACGTGGTAAACCAGCGCGTCGCCATGCATCAGCTACGCAAGCTCGGTTACGAGGCGGACGCGGTCGCTGATGGGTATGAGGTGCTCGAAGCGCTTGGTCGGATTCCGTACGATATCATCCTAATGGATTGCCACATGCCGGAGCTTGATGGTTATGAAACGACGCGGCGCATCCGAATGTGGGGTGGCCGACAGCCTTACATCATTGCGCTCACGGCCAACGCAATGCAGGGCGATAAAGCGGTTTGTTTCGCCGCGGGAATGGATGCCTACGTAAGCAAACCTGTCCGGAGCGCCGAACTGAAAAGCGCCTTGCAAGAGATGCGGCCGCACCCCGATCGCACCCCCGAATGCGTGAGCGCGTAGTCGCACAACCATGAAGACTTTACACACGCAAGCGGCGACGAGAGTGCCTCGGCCACGATCCTGACCGATAGTATCTCAGCAATCCCAGGGGATTGCGAAGCGCGGACGAAGACGCGGATTGCGCCGGCCCCAGTTTTCGATGCGGTCAGCGCGGCCGCTATCGCTGAGCTACGCGAGCTCGACGAGGGAGGCCCGCCCGTCATTTTTCGGGAGCTGGTTGATCTCTTCGCGGATTCGACGCCTCGCCTTTTGTCGGAGGCCTGCGGTGCTCTCGGTAATCCCACTCAGCTCGCGATCATCGCGCACACTTTGAAGGGAAGCAGTAGCAACTTCGGCGCGCAGCAGATGGAAGCTCTTTGCGTGCAACTCGAAGATCTCGGCCGCCGGCAGGTGACGGCGGGAGCGCGCGAGATCATCGATGCGATCGAGCATGAATTCTTTAGCGTCCGAGCGGCCCTGGCCCATTATTATGCCGCGGCCTAACGAAAGCGCGACATCCGCCACCGAGATCGATCGTCGCCTCGGGAAGATGATGGAGAAGCCGCGTGCGAAAGTGTTGATCGCGGAGGACGACGCCGTGAGCGCGAGGATTCTGTGCGCGCTTATCGAACAGTTAGGCTACGAACCGCTCCTCGCGCGCACGGGCCTCGAAGCCTGGGAAATTTTTGATCGCGAGCCGGTGCGGCTGATCGTGAGCGACTGGATGATGCCTGACCTGGATGGGCTCGGCCTTTGCGAAAAAGTGCGAGCGCGCTCGAAGACGTCTTATACCTACTTCATCCTGCTCACCGCGAACCACACCAGCTCGGAAAATTACGCGCTCGCGGCTGCGGCGGGCGTCGACGATTTCCTGAGCAAGCCGCTGGACCGCGAGATCATGCGGATGCGGTTCAGTGTCGCAGAACGAATCCTGCGTTTTACAGCCGAGATTCGTCATTTGCAGGAAATGATTCCGATCTGCGTTTATTGCCGGAAAATCCGCGACGGCGACGATTACTGGGACCGCGTCGAAAGCTATATTCAGAAAGAGACGGGCAGCCGATTCAGTCACGTCGCCTGTCCGGAATGTCTCGAAAAAGAGCTCCAGGCACTCCGTGATTCGACGGCGAAATAGACCCTGTCCGCTTGAAGGTTACGGCGTCCCTCGGCGCCGGCATGTTCAGCTCTAGGCCCGGCCTGCCGACAGAAGGTCGCGAACTTGTTGCTCTAAGTCGGCCGGCCGGCAGGGCTTCTGCAGAAACCCGCTGGCGCCTAGGTCGATGCCGTGATTCGCCATCTCTCGTGCCGGGTGCCCTGAACAGAAGAGAACGCGAAGGCCGGGCAGTGCTGCTCTCACCTGGTCGACCAGTTCTTGCCCGCTCAACCCCGGCATGACGACATCGGTAATCATCAAATCGATCTCCGAATCGGAAACGGCGAATCGAACCGCCTCTTCTCCGTCGCGCGCGACCAAGACGCGGTAGCCGAATGACCGAAGATAAATCTCAAAGAGAGAACGCATCGCGCTGTCATCGTCCACAACCAGGACAACGGGCACGTTCGTGCTGACTGCTTCAACAGTCGCATCGGCCATTATTTGAGGCATGAGCGAAACGGGACTCAAAGCGGCATTTGAAATTTCAAAGTCGGGCTCTCGGCCATCGTCGCTTCGAGGCGGTTGAAGCGCTGCTCCAGCGCAACCTGACTTTCCAACTGTCGAACCCCTTTGCGAATCCGGGCGAGCAGTTCTTCGCGATGGAACGGCTTCACCAGATAATCATCCGCGCCATTATCGATCGCCCGCACCGTGTCCTCTTTGCTGTCGCGCGCACTGACCATGATGATGTAAATGCTTTTCCCGCTGTCCCGCATCCGCCGACAGATTTCAGCGCCGTCCATTCCCGGCATCGTCCAGTCAAGCACTGCGACACACGGCGAAGTTTGCGCCCGAAGCGCTGACATGGCTTCCTGGCCGTCGCTCGTCACGACGGTGCGAAAGCCCCCATTTTCGATCGTAGCGGTCAACACCTTCTGCGAGACAGGGTCATCTTCGGCGATGACCACGGGAATGCCCGTGTCCGCCGGACTGACGACCCGCAAAGGTGGGAAGGCGAGCGCCGGAGTCGGATCCCAGTCGGGGGTGAATTGGATATTGTTCATGTCTGGGGCGCTGATTGCGGTCACTCTATTTTAGCTCCCCGCATACCAACGGCCGCGAGGACTCTACGTAGCGCCGTCGCGGGAACTACGGACTGCGCGAATCAGGCTTCGATGATGTGGTTGCGGATCGAATAGCGAACCAACGCCGGCAACGAATCGAGTCCCAGTTTTCGCATCAGAGTCGCGCGATGGGTCTCGGCCGTTCGGACGCTCACGCCCAGCTTCGTCGCGGTGTCCTTGTTACTGAGCCCTTCAGAAAGAAGGCGGGCGATCTCGCGCTCGCGCGTGGTCAGCTTGCCATTCGCCATCGTCTTCTTCCCGCCGTCCGCGGAAAGGAATTTCGCGAAAACAATCTCGGATATTTCCGGGGTGAAGTACGGTTTGTGATCGGCGAGCGATCGGATCGCCGCGATCAAATCCCGCGCCGCATCGGCTTTTCGGACATAACTTTTCGCGCCCACGTCGAACACCTGTGCGACCACGTCCTCCGAATTGTGCGCGCTGAAGACGAGCACCTCGGTCTGCGGGGAGATCCGCCTGATTTGCCGCACCGCTTCCAGCCCGCTCAGCTCCGGCATCGTCATATCGAGAACGGCGACGTCGGGTTTGAGTTCCGCGGCCAGCGCAACGGCCTCGCGGCCGTTGTTCGTCATCGCGCATACCTCCCAGCCTGGCTCGTGCTCGATCAAGGCGCGCGCGCCTTCCCGGACTATTTCGTGGTCGTCTGCGATAAGGACGCGGATTGTTTTCATGCGGCGGCGGGTAGGGATGGTTGGATGACTTGTTGCAGGCAGAGAAGGAGTTGTTGCTGGTCGTAGGGCTTGGCGAGCGAGGCATTCACGCCCAGCTCTCTCCATTCGGGGCGCTCGCTGCCTTCGGCGGAACCGCTGGAAAGAATCACGCGGACCGCGGGTTTCATTTTGCGAAGTGTGCGGATCAGCGCGACCCCATCCATGAA
This sequence comes from Verrucomicrobiota bacterium, assembly GCA_030945725.1. Lineage (GTDB taxonomy): Bacteria > Verrucomicrobiota > Verrucomicrobiia > Chthoniobacterales > UBA10450 > JALYZW01. The sequence goes on from JALYZW010000231.1 coordinate 10,185, forward strand.
TGGCATCGACATGTCGGTCATCACCACGTCGATCTCGTGAGAACGCTGCGCGAAGAGGGCGATCGCGGACGGCCCGTCCGGCGCAGTCATGACGCGATAGCCCTGCCGCACCAGAAGCGCTTCCGCGATCTCGCGAATCGGCTCTTCGTCGTCAACGACCAGAATCAGTTCGCCGTTCCCGCGCGGGATGTTGATTTTCACGCGTTCCTTTGCGGCCGTCGCCACTCCGGCCGCGGCCGGAAGGAACACCTTGAAGCTTGTCTGCCCCGCTTCGCTCTCGACTTTCATAAATCCTCCGTGGCTCTTCACAATTCCGATCACGGTCGAGAGGCCGAGCCCGGTCCCAACGCCCGCTTCCTTCGTGGTAAAAAACGGATCGAAAATCTTGTCGATGAGGTGACGCGCGATACCGGTGCCGGTGTCAGTCACGCGCAGCGTTACGTATGGGCCGGCGACCGCGCCGGGCGTCATGCTCGCGTATTGGTCATCGACGTCGAAGTCCGCCAGTTCGACCGTGAGAGTGCCGCCGTTTGGCATCGCATCCCGCGCGTTGATGCAGAGGTTGAGCAGGACCTGATGTAGCTGCGTCGCGTCAGCCTCGATCATCCGAATGTTTTCCGGATAACGTGTCCGCACGCTGATCTTCTTCGGGAAAGTCTCCTGCGCTATTTTCGCGATCTCCTGCAGCAGGTAGATCGGCTGGAGCAAGACGCGGTCGCCTTCCGCTCCGCGTGCAAACGTGAGCACCTGCCGCACGATGCTCGCGCCGCGCTGCGCACTTGCTTCTACGATATCGAGGAATTTGGTCCGGTCGCTCGCGGAGACGTCGCCTCGAAGGATCGGGGCAACCATGAGGATTGGGACCAGAATGTTGTTCAAGTCATGCGCGACGCCGCTGGCCAGGGTGCCAATGCTCTCCAATCGCTGTGCCCTGAGAAATTGCTCTTCGACTTTTTTTTGCTCGGTGACGTCGGTATTGATGATGAGCGCGGCTTTCGGCTCGCCCGCTTCATCGCGCACGAGAGTCCAACGGCTGCGCACAATGACCGGCACGCCCGATTTTCGTAGATGCTTGCGCTCGCCAGCCCACTCGCCGCGCTCGATCATCGCGGCGCGCGCCCCCGCGATCGCAGAAGGTCCTTCGTGATGCAGAAAACTGGATGACGTCTTGCCCAGGACCTCGTCGGCTCGCCAGCCATACAGCTGCTCGGCACCTGCGTTCCAATAGGTGATCCGGTCATCCATGTCGTGCACCATGATCGCGTCGTGCGCGAGGTCCAGGAGGCTGGCCTGCTCCAATAGCTTCTGTTCCGCGGAGACGAGGGACGTGAGATCAGAGAGGCAACCGACCAACCCCGTCGCTCGGCCCGCGTCGTCGAGCACTGCGCTCGCGCGAGCAAGGAAACTACCGTAGCTGCCGTCCGCGCGCGCAATCCGTAGGTGCTGGGCGTAACGGTTGCCGGTCGCGACTTGTTCCCGGGCAGCTCGTTCAAATGGCACGAGATCCTCGGAGTGGAGCAGCGCAGTGAACGCGGCCAAGGTGGGGACGAAAGAACTACGCTCGAGACCAAGCATCTCGAACATTCGATCCGACCAGGTCAACGCATCGGAATCAAAATCATGTTCGAAGACACCGTCGTTCGAAGCCGCGATCACTAACCGGAGGTGTTCTTCGCGTTCGCGCACCTCAAGTGCAGCGCGAGCGCGTTCGAGGATGGACCAGCAACGTTCCGTGACTTCCTCGACGAGCGCGATATCCCAGCGACTCCAGTCCCGCGGCGCAAGATGATGGACTGCCATCGCTGCGACCAGCCGACCGTTCTTAGTTAACGGACAGGCGATCATCGCTTTGATCGCAAGCGCGTCGTACGCATCTCCATCCGGGGGCGCAAGCTCAACCCCAACGTCCCGCAGAACGATCGTGCGACCGGCGGAGAGCCCGGAATGCGTATGCTCGCCGAAACCGGAGAGTTGATAGCGGCCCATGATGCTCGCGCAACCGCTGAGATAATTACCGCGGACAACGAAATGGTCGCCATCCTCCTCCACCTCCGCGTAAGCGCAGCGGGAAATGCCCAGGTGTTTTCCGAGCAGGGTCGCGACCGTCGCCATGATTTCCGCAGGCGCTGAAAGAGAACGCGTCGCCTCGCTCAGATCGTTGAGAAAACGAAATCGCCGCTCGCTTTCATTAAGAATCTCGTCCGACCGTCGGCTTTCGGTGATGTCCTCGGCGCTGCCCTCATAATAGAGAACAGTGCCGGCGGCGTCGCAGACCGCGCGGACGTTTTCCGAGACACAGATAATGGTCCCGTCCTTGCGTTTGACCTCATAAACGAAGTCATTTACGACGCCGTCTTTCTCCACGAGTCGTTGAAACTCCTCGCGCTGGCTGGGGTCCGCATATCCCTGGTGGCCGATATCGTTCCGCTCTTTGATCAATTCCTCCGGGCTGTCGAAGCCGAGTATCCGCGCAAGCGCCGGGTTAGCTGAAATCATCACCCCCGCCGGCGTATTCTGGAAAATGCCCTCCGACGCATTCTCAAAGATGGAACGGTATTTTTCCTCGGCAGCGCGCAGGTCCTGCTCGATCCGCTTCCGCGCCGTGATGTCATGGACTGTTCCCGCCATGCAGATCGGCGTTCCCGAGTGGTCGCGAGTCACTTCCCCCATCGTGTGCACGAACCGCTCGCTTCCATCGGGATGACAGATGCGGTGATCGACATCAAACGCTTTCCCGCCGGCGACAGCGCCCTCCGCCGAAAGCCGCACGGCTTCCCGGTCCGCTGGATGGATCGCCTCCATGAAGATCGCGTGCGTGATTCGCAGTTCCGAGGGCGGGAATCCGAATATCTGATAAATCTCTTGCGAACATTCGACCTCGTTCGTGCTCAGGTCCCATTCCCAGCTGCCGAGGCGCGCGATGCGTTGCGCGTTCTGCAGACCGGTCCGGCTTTTTCGGAGCTGTCCTTCCGCGACCTTCTGGCCAGTGATGTCCTGGAGCGTCCCGTATAAGCCTGCGACTTCGCCACTTTCATCCCTCCGCGGGACCGCCCGGCCGAGCACGTGCAGCCATTCGCCGGTGGACCGGCGCGCCTCCAGCTCGTACTCCTGGGGCTCACCCGATGCGGTCGCTCGTTCCAGCCTTTCGGCCATCAGAGCCTGGCTCTCCACCGAAAAAAGCGCAGCGTTTTCCGCGCAGTCGCGGGGCGGCCCCAGCACGGGATTACGCCCGAGGATTTCAAACACCTGCGGCGACCACGTGATCGCGCCGGTCTGAAGGTTAAACTCCCAGTCGCCGATTTGCCCGATGCGCTGCGCGTCATTCAGACGCTGGAGCGTTCGCTTCATTTCCGTCTCAGCGCGTTTTCGCTCCGAGATGTCCTGAATGTGAGTGATGAAATAGGCTGGCTTCCCTTCGCTGTCGTGGACGAGCGAAATATTCAAAAGAGCCGTAATGAAATGGCCATCCCGATGGATATAACGCTTCTCGATCTGGAAGGTGCGCTGTTGGCCCGCGATGGCGCGGCGGAGGTTTTCTAAGCTAAATTCGACATCGTCGGGATGAGTGACATCCGCGATGCCGAGATTCAGTAGCTCCGCCTCGGAATATCCGAACAATTCGCAAAGCGCGCGGTTGACTCTGAGCCATCGTCCCTTGCTCGAGACCAACGCGACGCCCTGGGCGCGTCCTCGAATGCACTCGAAAAGCGTGCTTCGCTTTGTCGCAGCAGTTCACCCGCTTCGCGCCGCTCCGTGATGTCGTGGGACGTACCGGTGGCGGAACGCGGCGCGCCTTGATCGTCCAAACATACCTGCCAGCGTTCGTCGATAAACTTGATCCGGCCGTCGGCCATCAGGAGCCGGTGCTCAATGCTGTGCGCACCCGGCTTCTCAACCGAGTTCCGGAAAGCGCGATCCACCCGAGCGCGCTCGTCGGGTTCGAGCAAGTTCAGGAATTTTTCATGGCTCGGCTGAAACACCGATGGGTCAGTCTCGAAGATACGGTGCGTCTCTTCGGACCACTGGAGCGCGCCGGTCGGCCATTCCGTCTCCCAGCTGCCAAGTTTCGCCACCGCCTGCGCGGCGACGAGACGCGTCCGCTCCATCTCCAACTGCGTCACCAGCGCTCGCTGCTCCTGCTCGCTCGCACGCAATTGATTCTCCGCGGCTAGCTTTTGCGTGACGTCGACAATGATCGACATCCGCGCTTTTTTGCCTTCAAACACGATCGGGTTGGAATAGATATCCGCCCAGAGCGCGCTACCGTCCTTGCGTCGATGCTCCCAAACCCCGGCCCGCCTGCGGCCATCGCCGTCTTTTATTAAATATTTCAGTAACTCGGGAAG